>CAXTSA010000376.1:0-3178 GCA_964246755.1 uncultured Acidobacteriaceae bacterium | reverse complement strand
TCTTCGCTCCAGGTGGAGTGATAGATGCCGAAGCCGCCGCGGATCACGGTTGTGCTGTCCGGCTGGTAACTGAAGCCGACGCGCGGTAGCCAGATGTTATAGTTCGGGGCCTGGAGCGACGTACGTCCATGGGCATGGCTTGCGGCGTACCACATGCCGCCGGGTTGACCGTTGGCCGGGTTGATCACTTCAGGATCGAACGCCGTTTCGTTGCCGTGGGCATCCGACCAGCCAGTCGTGATCTGGTAACGCAGCCCCAGGTTCACGGTCAGGTTCGATTTGAGCTTGATGTCGTCCTGGATGAAAAGCTGCGGCAGCTTGATGCGGCCGCCGTACTCCGGCGTGACTTGCGCGCTCCAGCTCTGGGTCTGGCCCAGCAGGAAGTCGGCGTAGGAAACGCCAGAGGCATAGTTTGCGGTTGAAGACAGCTTGTTTGAGGTAAGGCCGTTGATGGAAGTGTATTTGCCGTTGTAGGTGAGGCTAGTCGCGTTAATGTTGCCCCAGGCTGTCGAGTTCGCCTGGTTGATCAGGAACTCGCCGCCGAAGTGGAGCAGGTGCTTGCCGCGCACCAGCGTGACCACGTCCGAAGGATCATAGACGTGCATCTTGTATACGGCGTTGGTGGCAGCGCCAAGGCCGTAAAAGCTGTTGATGCCGACGTTCGGGAAGTTATCCGCCTTTGAGAAGGCAAGCCCCAGCTGTGCGGGAAAGCCCCCGTTCAGCGTCGACGGCACGAAAAAATTGAGCTGATTCGTATAACCGAACCGCGCCTCGTTGGTAAACGTCGGGCTGATTGTCCAGACATCGGAGATCTGGGCATTCTGACGGCTCACATCCTCGCTGCCGCAGTTGATCGGGCACACCGGGCTGTAACCGAACTGCGGGTTGTCGCTCTCCGTCTGCGAGATCGTGATGCGGTTGTTCTGGGCTACGTCCCAATCAATGCGTCCGAAATACCTTGTATACGGATTGTTGTTGGAAGACTGGTACACGAAGTTGTTCTGCGCGATACCGGAGCTTAGCTGGCCCGCGGTGTTCGCTCCCGGAAAGAACGCCTGGATCTTCTGGGCCACGGGATTGATCAGGTTCGCGGGCAAACGGTTGCCATTGCCATATTCAGCGGCAAAGGTCTGCCGAATGGCGCAGGGGCAGCTCTGCGTGAAGGCTTGACCCGAATCCGAAACGTAGGTGTGTGTGCCGGTCTGCTGAATGGTTTGTGTGGTGGGGTCATAAAGCGTGGGCAGCCCGGCCGCTGTAAAGTCCCCAGCCATCAGCGCAGCCGTGGGTACCGTCGTGAAGCTGGGTGCGTTGGTGCCGTGATTCAGGAGTTTGTCGAAATCGAAATAGAAGAACAGCTTGTGCGGAATAATCGGGCCGCCGACTGAAAACCCGAAATTGTTATATCGAAGATTCGGCACCTTGGTATTCTGCCCGAATGCGTACGGCGACGCATTCAGGGCGTCATTCTGGAAGTACTCGTACCCTACCCCGTGGAAGGCACTGGAGCCGCCCTTGGTGATCTGGTTGTAGATGATATCTCCTACGCCATACTGGGCCGAGAAAGAAGACGAGCTCACCTTCACTTCGGAGGTAGTTTCAAAGATCGTCACATCGGAGTTCTGGCTCATCGGCAGCGTGGTGGTCGCGCCGTCCTGCAGCACACTGTCATAGGGAAGGTTACCGTTGATCGAGGCGGACTGCCCAGGATTGGTCGCACTGTTCGCGCTCTCCGGGGATCCGGATGCGCCGGGCAACAGAATGATAAAGTTCTGCCAATCCGCGCCTTGCTGCGGCAGCTGCACCATGGTCTGGGCGCTCAGCGTCGCTTCCACCGCGCCGCTCTCCGTGTCCAGCAACGGAATATCGGTATTGACCACCACCTTCTGACTTTCCGAGCCGATGGTGAGGCTTGCGTCAACGTTCGAAGTACCGGTCGCGACCGTGATCGGACCGCGCACCAGGGTGGTGAACCCCTGCTTGGTGAACGTCAGCGTGTAATGGTCGGGAACGATGGAGCCAGTGTCGTACACGCCAGCGCCGTTCGAGGTGAGCGTGCGGGTCTCGCCTTTGTCGACGTCCAGCACTGTAATGGTCGCATCTGGGATCACGGCGCCCGACGTATCGGTGACCGTACCCTGGACGTCGCCCGAGTTAGTATTCTGCGCCAGGGCGAAACCGCCCGACAGCAACGCGGCGCACACTAAACCTAAGGCCTGCTTCAATTTCACGGAACTACCCCCTCCAAATTACTTCATCCGGCGCCTTGCCATTTCCATGGCTTGCGGCGTTTCTTCTCTTTGGGACAAGCGGTTGTCTTCACCCGAAGAAGTTGCCCCTCCCGGTCGATACGCATAGGAACATTGAAGGCAAGCGATTGTCAACATCACGAAAGATGGTGTACGTTTTTGGAAAAATCGATTGTCTCGCCGCAGACACGCGCGCAGCTGTCACCCTTGTTCCAAGCCAGACATCTCTATCGGCCTCTCTCAGGAAATCATGAATCAGCGAAACCGCCGCGACTTCCTCCGCCTCAGCGCCGCCCTCGCCGCTGGCGCCGCCATATGCCGCACCGCTCCTGCCTGGGCCGACTCCTCGCAGGCCTCCCGCAAAGTGCGCGCCTGGACCACCGCCGCCGGCCGGATATACCAGCCGGCCGAAGCACCCCAGTGGAAGAGCTGGACCGAGAAGTCCGCCATCGGCATCGAACTCAATCCAGGCGAGCGTCGCCAGGAGATCCTCGGCTTCGGCGGAGCCTTCACCGATGCTTCCTGCTACCTGTTCAGCCAAATGGACGCGGACGCGCGCCATACCTTGCTCAACGAGCTTTACGGTCCCCACGGGATCAATCTTTCCGTGGGCCGCACCTGCATCGGCGCAAGCGACTACTCGCGCGACGCCTACAGCTTCGACGAGTCCGAGCAGCCCGACCCCGCACTCGCGCATTTCTCCATCGACCATGACAAGGCCTACATCCTGCCGACGCTGCGCGAGGCCGCCTCGATCCAGCCCGAGCTCTTCCTGTTCTCCTCCCCGTGGAGCCCTCCGGGCTGGATGAAGGACCACAACACGCTGCTGGGCGGCACAATGGTCGACACCTACTACCAGCCGTATGCGCAGTACTTCGTCCGATTCCTCGAAGGCTACGCGGCCAACGGCGTCAAGATCAAAGCGGTAACAG
>CAXTSA010000375.1:0-3182 GCA_964246755.1 uncultured Acidobacteriaceae bacterium | reverse complement strand
GGAACCGGCGCGGCATTGATGTGCTGACCTACTCGGGCCCGGCGGTGCGGACGCTGCTGCTTTCCGTACTGCTGAACGTGGCGGCGCAGGTGGGCGATCTGCTGGAGTCGGCGCTCAAGCGCGGCGCAGGTGTGAAGGACTCGGGTACGCTGCTGCCCGGTCACGGCGGCGTGCTGGACCGGATCGATGCGCTGCTCCTGGCTGCCCCGGTGCTGTGGTACGCTCTTCTAGCGCAGCAGGCTTTCTAGATTTTTCGCGCAACCCGCCGGCTGCGGGAGACGCGTAAGGATTAATCCGGAACCACGCCAGGGTTAAAGGTTAGCGTTTGAAACAGATCTGCATTCTGGGCTCGACGGGGTCGATCGGGCAAAGCACACTCTCAGTTGTGGAAAAGTACCCGGAACGCTTCCGCGTGGCCTCGCTGGCCTGCGGTCGCAATCTCCACGCTGCTCTGGAACAGTGTATTCGCTGGCGTCCGCGGGTGGTTTCGGTGGCCTCGGAGGAGTTGGCGGCTGAGCTGCACGGGAACCTGAAAGCGCGCGGAGTTTCCGGCGTGGACGTGGTGTACGGCACGCCGGGAACGGTTGAGGCCGCGACCTTGCCCGAGGTCGACTTTGTCGTTTCCGCCATTGTGGGCGTGGCCGGCCTGCAGGCGACCTATGCGGCGGTGCAGGCGGGCAAACCCGTCGGCCTCGCGAATAAAGAAGCCATGGTTGCGGCCGGCGACCTGCTGACGGCTGCGGCGCGCGAGCGGAATGTGCTATTGCTGCCCATCGACTCCGAACACAACGCGGTGCACCAGTGCATGCGCGCCGGGCGCCGGAGCGAGGTCCGTAACGTATGGCTGACCGCCTCGGGCGGCCCATTTCGCACTCTGCCGCTCGAGCAGTTCGCGGGCATTACGGTGCAACAGGCGCTGCGGCACCCGACCTGGGTGATGGGCCAGAGGATCACCATCGATTCGGCCACCATGCTCAACAAGGGACTGGAGATTATTGAGGCTTGCCGGCTCTTTGACCTGCCGCCCGCGCAGGTCAAGGTCACGGTGCACCCGCAATCCACTGTCCACTCGCTGGTCGAATACATCGACGGGTCGATTCTGGCGCAGATCTCCGTGACCGACATGCGTCTGCCGATTCTTTATGCGCTCAGCTACCCGGAGCGGGTCGAGTCGGACCTTCGCTTTGACATGCGCGCGCTGGCCGGGCTGGACTTCGAGCCGCCGGATTTTGCGCGGTTCCCCTGTCTACGCCTGGCGTACGAGGCAGCCGAGGCAGGCGGCGCGCACCCGATCGCCCTCAATGCGGCGGATGAAATCGCGGTCGAGGCCTTCCTCGTTGGTAACATCGGCTTCCAGGCAATCGCAGGTACAATCGAGAAAGTGCTTGCCCGGACGCCCTCGACCGCACCCGGTTCTATCGCCGAGGTGCTGGTGGAGGATGTCGAGGCGCGCGAGCGGGCCAGGGAAGTCGTCGCTGAGACTGCCTCCCGCTGAGACTTTGCGTTTTCGGCTCTGGCCGCGCAAGGCAAACCTGATCGAGCTGTTGGGGAGCTGATAACCCGCCTATATGTCGTTTGCCCTCATTTCTATCCTTTCCTTTGTTGTGGTTATCGGCGTCATGGTGCTGGTCCATGAGACCGGGCATTTCATCACCGCCAAGCTGTGTGGTGTGCGCGTTGAGGTTTTCTCGATCGGCATGGGCCCGCGGCTGTTCGGCTTCCGCCGGGGCGACACGGACTACCGCGTCAGCCTGCTGCCGCTGGGCGGCTTCGTAAAAATGGCGGGCGAGTACTCGGGCGAGTCCGGACTGGTCGAAACGGCCTCCGACGACCCCGGGTTTTTCACCTCGCGGCCGAGATGGCAGCGTATCCTCATCGGATTGTCCGGTCCGGCCACCAACTTCCTGCTGGCGTTTGCGCTCATGACCGGGCTGTACATGATGCACAACGAGGTCGACCGGTACATGAACGGGCCGGCGATCATCGACTATGTGCCGGGCAACACCGCCGCCGCCGCCGCGGGGCTCAAAGCGGGCGACCGCATCGTTCAGTTCGGCAAGGAACGCAACCCGGACTGGCAGCAGGTTGGCATCCGGATGGGCATCGACGGCACCGGGACGGTTCCGGTCACGGTGGCTCGAGATGGGGGAGATACGACGGTGCAGCTGCCGCTGGCCGGGGGCACAGGCAAGGACGGTCCCGACCCCATCGCGCTGGGACTTGAACCCCGTGTGCAGTCCGAGCCGCTGACTATCCGCGAAGTGGAGCCGGGCTATCCCTTGGCAAAGGCCGGGGTCCGGAATGGGGATGTACTGCTCTCGCTCAATGGCGTGGCCCTGCACTCGGTGACGTCGGTCGCGGCCTACCTGAAGGGAAACGGCGATCACCCGGTAGCTTTGGCCGTCAGGCGCGGCTCGCAGGTGCTGCACCTCACGGTGCAGCCGATTGTGGGCGACAACGGCGCGGGCGAAAAGGGCTACCGGCTCGGGTTCCGGCCGCAGCCGCCGCCGTACACCGTGGAGCAGCAGCCGCTTCCGCAGGCGGCGGTGCACTCGTTCCACTACAACGTGCAGAGCGCCGGGCTGATCGTGGAGGTCATGCGCAAGCTGTTCTCGAGCCACTCCAACGTGAAGCAGATGATGGGGCCGGTGGGCATTGCGCGCGTAACCGGCGAGGCCGCGACGATGCCGGGCTGGCAGCCGATCCTGAACCTGACCTCGCAGATCAGCCTGAATCTCGGCATCTTCAACCTGCTGCCGTTTCCGCTGCTCGACGGCGGCATGATCCTGATTCTGCTGATTGAGTCGATCATGCGCCACGACCTGAACCCCGTGGTCAAGGAACGGGTCTCGCAGATTGCGCTGGTGACCTTGATCCTGTTTTTTGTGTTTGTTACGTTCAACGATGTGTCGCGGATTGCCGGGTTTTCGAAGATATAGGCCGTAAGTTATTCTGCGTTTCCGCGATCCGGACCTCAAGCATGACTCATTTGCCTCCTAGGCTACACCCACTCGCCCGCGCGCATTAGCGGCTCCCGCTCGCCTGAGGTGGTTACGCCGTCGATGTCCAGCCGGCCTGAGCCGATCATCCAGTCCACGTGGATCAGGCTCTCGTTTGCGCCGCGCGCCGCTAATTCTTCGGGCTTGAGCGCGTCGCCGTTTTGAAGGCAGGTGCTGTAGGAC
>CAXTSA010000374.1:0-3200 GCA_964246755.1 uncultured Acidobacteriaceae bacterium | reverse complement strand
CGATTGCAGGAAAACAATAACGGATGAGGCGAGGCCGTTTGACGACCTCGCGAATGAGAAGCGCGAGCTAGAGACCCTTGGCGGCGACAAAAAGAATAAGGTCGCGCACGCGGCTCGAGTAGCCCCACTCATTGTCGTACCAGCTCAGCACTTTGACCGACTGCCCGACCACCTTCGTCAACTCGGCATCGACGATGGAGGAACGCGAATCGCCGCGGAAATCCACTGACACCAACGGCTCAGTCGAGTAGCCGAGAATGCCGCGAAGTGAACCCTCGGCAGCCGTTTTGAGAGCCTGGTTGACCGACTGTATCGTGACCGGCTTCTCGGCGACAAACGTGAGATCGACGAGCGAAACGTTCGGCGTGGGCACACGAATCGAGAAACCGTCGAGCTTGCCGGACATCTCCGGGATGACCAGCTTCAGCGCCTTCGCCGCGCCGGTCGAGGTCGGAATCATGGACAGCGCCGCGGCACGCGAACGGCGCAGGTCCTTATGTGGAAAGTCGAGGATAACCTGGTCATTGGTGTAGCTGTGCACCGTCGTCATAATGCCCGAGACGATGCCGAAGCTCTCATGCATCACCTTCACAACCGGCGCCAGGCAATTGGTGGTGCAGGAGGCGTTCGAGATAATGTTGTGCTTGGCCGCGTCGTACTTGTCCTGGTTGACGCCGAGCACGACGGTGATGTCCTCGTTGCTGGCCGGCGCCGAGATGATCACCTTCTTGACCGAACCGCCCAGGTGCTTGCAGGCCTTGGTCGCATCGGTAAAGTGACCGGTGGACTCGAGGATCACCTCGGCGCCGGTCGAGTCCCAGTCCAGCTTCTGCGGCTCGCGCTCGGCGAATACCTTGATCGTCTTGCCGTCGATCGTGATTGCGCCTTCGGTTGCCTGAATATCATTGCCGATGTTTCCGAGAATGGAGTCATACTTGAGCAGATGGGCCAGTGTGACAGGACTGGTCAGGTCGTTGATGGCGACGAACTCGATCTCCGGGTTACCCAGTGCGGAGCGCAAAACGTTGCGGCCGATGCGCCCAAAGCCATTGATGCCTACCTTGACTGCCATTGCGATATGCTCCCTCACACACGTGGAACTGCAGCCTGATTCAGGGTGCAGTCATAAGATGCAAACTCGATGCTAGCATCGCGAACGGCCCGGATGCGAGCCGGATGCGAGCCGGATGCGAGCCGGATGCGAGCCGGACGCTATACCGGAGGCGAGAGGGGCGAAGTGTCGGACAGGATGGCTGGCGCACTTCCTCGTTTCGGCGGGGTCGCACCGAATTTCCCCGGAAATGCACCGAGATTGCAGCAGTCCCGCGGCGCATGTACCATCCAAGGCATGCGCGAGTGGTGGCGCGAGACAATCATGAGAAGACGTGGAAAGCGTGGACCGAACGATTCGGAGTCCACTGGAAAAATCGGGCAGGAGATTCCGCAGGGGCAATTAGCGCCTTTGCGCCCCTCCTACCCTGAGAGTGCTCCAGAGCAACGCACGGAACGCCGGAGCGAGCCCGTGCTGGCCGAGCCGGAAGGCAGCTTCACGCAGTCTGACGACGCGCTCGATGAGCACGATCCTGCACTGGGGCCTGAACTGGAGGAGGACAACTCACCCGGCGAAGCGACCCCGGTCTTCGACGAGCCCGCAGGCTCGCTGGTCCACGAAACACAACCGGAGTCGCCCTCGACCCCGCCCCCGGCCGCGCAGGCGGCGAACCCGCGCGCCCCGCGCGGCTTTGTCGTGCTCACCATCGGCCTGCCCGGTTCCGGCAAAACGACCTGGTTCAAGCGCCGCGCGGTCCAGCCTCTCTCGTCCGATATGCTGCGTACAATTCTGTTCGACGACATCACGGAGCAGCGCTATCAGGGCCTCGTCTTCTCGACCCTGCGCTCGCTGCTGCGCGCGCGGTTGATCGCGAAGATGCCCTGGAACTACGTGGACGCGACCAACCTGTCGCCGCACGAGCGCCGACAGTGGATCAAGATGGCCAAGAGTTTTGGCTACGACGTGCACGCGGTCTTCTTCGATGTGCCTTTCGAGGTCTGCATGGAGCGCAACCGCCGCCGCGAGCGCGTGGTGAGCGAGGACGTGATGCAGAAGATGGCCGAGCGCCTGCGTCCGCCGAGCTTCAAGGAAGGCTTCTCGAAGATCACGGTGGTGCGCGTGAAAGGCTCCGGCCCCTCTACAAGCGTGGCGCCAGTGGGCGCGGCGGCGAATGAGCCGGACGCTCCGGACGAACCAGAACAGCCAGCGTAGCTCCGGGAGCGGCGAGTGGCAGCAGCCATTGAGTTTTCGGGCGTTCACCTGCAGACAGCCGATGGCCGGCCGCTGCTCGAGAACATCGATCTCGCGCTCGAGACCGGCACGGTCACGGCGGTGCTGGGCCGCAGCGGCTCAGGTAAAACCACGCTGCTGCGCATGGTCAACCGGCTCGCCGCGCCTACTTCCGGCACGGTCCGCGTGCATGGCGAAGACATCGCCGGCAAGAGCGTCATCGATCTGCGGCGCGGCATCGGCTACGTCATCCAGGAGACCGGGCTGTTCCCGCATCTCTCCATCGCCCGCAACGTCATGATGGTTCCCGAGCTAGCCCGGCGTCCTCGAAGCGGGTTCCCCGAGCAGGTGCGCGCGCTGCTGACCTCGGTCGGCCTCGACCCGGCCCGCTTCGCCACGCGCTACCCGCACGAGCTCTCCGGCGGCCAGCGCCAGCGCGTAGGCCTGGCGCGCGCGCTCGCGGCCGAGCCGCCCATCCTGCTGATGGATGAGCCCTTCGGCGCGCTCGACCCGCTCACCCGCGCCGAAATGCAGGATATGTTGCGCGAGCTTCTCAGCCGCCTCCGCGAGAGCGGCAATGCGAAAACGGTCCTGCTCGTCACCCACGATCTGGACGAAGCCATGTACCTCGCCGACCGCATCGTGCTCGTCGCCGACGGCCGCATCGTCGCCGACCTCCCGCCCGCGGATTTCCTGCACTCCCAGCAGCCCGAGGTCGCCGAATACGTCCAGGCCTTCCACCGCGGCGAGCGCAAGGTGGGCGCATGAGCGAGCTCGCTTCCCTGCTCGCCGCCGGCTTTCTGCGCGAACACTGGACCGAAATCGCCACGCTCACGCTCGAGCACCTGTGGCTCACCGGCGCTGCCCTGCTCTTCGCCGCAGGCATCGGCATCCCGCTCGGCATCCTCCTGACCCGCTA
>CAXTSA010000373.1:0-3208 GCA_964246755.1 uncultured Acidobacteriaceae bacterium | reverse complement strand
AGGTGGTGTAGGGCGCGAGAGGCACGTGCTGCCGCAGCGGGAAATCTGCGCCGGGAGGTGTGGAGAATGAGAGAGCAGCCATCGCTTTCATAAGAGTAGCGCGGCGAGGCCAAATGCGGTTCAGCTGTACGGCTCTCCCTCCGGGGGTAGTTCCAGGCCGGCGCTCCGGCACGGTTACAATAGGAGGATGGATGCGGCGGTCACGCGGAGCCCTTCCTCGAGAGGAGTTTTATGTATCCGGAGATCATGGTTATCCCGATGCGGGAAGAGCTGACGCGGGTCGGCATTGAAGAGGCGCGGACCGAGGGCGAGGTGGAAACGGCGCTCGCACAGCCAGGCACCACAATGGTCGTTGTGAACTCGATCTGCGGCTGCGCGGCAGGCAAGATGCGCCCCGGTGTGCGGCTCGCGTTACAGGGCAGCGCGGTAAAGCCGGACCACTCGGTGACGGTGTTTGCCGGGCAGGACCGGGAGGCGACCGAAAAGGCGCGCTCGTACTTTGGCGGTAACCCTCCGACCTCGCCCGCGATCGCGATTCTGCGCGATGGGGAGCTCGTCTACCTGATGCAGCGGTATGCGATCGAGGCCAACACGGCCCAGGCGATCGGCGGGGAACTGCAGCGGGCATTCCAGGAGTTTTGCGCTACCGCAAACGCTTAAGCTTTCTCCTTGAAGAAGAAAAGCCCGGCTTGCGCCGGGCTTTTTTATTGTTTGAACAAGTCTTTTGTGGGCTCGATTGCTTCGCAAAAAGCAGGTCCTTCGCTTCGCTCAGCATGACGCCTCTTGTGAACGAATGAGCAACTGAGCCGTGTTAGGTGCTCTTGACGTTGCCGTTGAGTCCGGCCGGGAAGAAGCCGCCGCCCGTGACGCCGGTTTTGCCGACTGCCCCGTAGACCACCTGCAGCACCTCGGAGGAGTTGCGGGCGGTATTCAGGCCGGTGATGGTGCTGGTGTTGAACATCGTTGAGGAGCCTAGCACGGGAGGACGGTCGAACTTGTCGACGGCCGGCGAGGCAATGCCTTTCATGATGCAGAACTGCCGCAGGGCCGACTCGTGCTGGCCTTCTGCAACGTGGATGCGGGCGGCGTACTCGACTGCCGGGATGCTGCCCGTGAGGTACTGGATGCCGCCCTCGTACGCGCTGGTGCCGACGGTTTCAAGCTGCCGGGCCAGGGCGAGGAAGGTTGCATCATCGGTGGGTGCGCCCATCGCCGCCAGGTTGAGCGACGGAAGGCTGACGGGGGTGAGGCCAAAGTACTGCAGGCCTTCGCGCAGAAAGCGGACGTGCGCCTGCTCATCGAGGTATAGCTGCTGGGCGAGTGCCGCTACGTTGGGGTCGGTGAACTTGACCTGCGCGCCGCCGGTGACTTTGCCCGGGTTGGGGCCCATATCGGCGCTTGCGAGACCGGCACCGGTGGCGATGTAGGAGTAGAAGGACGCCTCAAAGTATTCGAGGTTAAGTGCGAAGTTGAGCACGTCTTCGATCGAAGGTGCCGGGCCTGCTTCCGGGTCAACGCCGATAAGACCGCCGCAACCGGTGAGACCGACCGTGGTCGCCACGCCGGCCGTGACTCCGGCTACCTGGAGAAACCGGCGCCGGTTGAGGCCGCTTCCCTTCCCTTGCTCGCCCGGGATAAGGCTTGCTTTCTGCTGCTGTGATGGTTCCGTGTAGTTCAACATGTGTGTTTCTCTCCGTCGCTCGAGTTCCATTTCCATGAGTACCGGCAGTTCGCTTCGAAATGGCTAGCGAACTGCGCCTCGCTTCCCACGCGCGGGATCTAGGTCGACTTGACGTTTCCGTTCAGGCCCTTCGGGAAGAAGCCGCCGGAGGTGGTGCCTGCCGGGGGAGTCGTGGTGGTCGCGGTGGAAACGCCGTAGACGATGCCGAGCACCTGCTGAGGCGTCCGTATGGGGCCAAGGGACGGACCGGTGGTGAGCGCGTCGTTCGGCGTAAGGACGAAATACTCGGTGTTGGGCGCGACGGGTGGGTAGTCGAGCGTATCGACCTTGGGGGAGACGACGCCCTGCATATCGCACAGGAAGTTGACGCCGCCCATGTGCTGCGCTTCCGCGCCGAGGATCTGGCCCGCGCCGGTGAGCACGAGAGCGTTGCCGACGAGGTACTGCGCGACGCCGGAGTAGGCGCTGGCGCCGACAGAGGTGAACTGCCGGGTCACAGCAAGCAGCTGAGCCTGCGTCGTGATGTTCATTTTGCCGCCCAGGGTGTAGTCGATGG
The DNA here is from genome assembly GCA_964246755.1 of uncultured Acidobacteriaceae bacterium. Taxonomy (GTDB): domain Bacteria; phylum Acidobacteriota; class Terriglobia; order Terriglobales; family Acidobacteriaceae; genus EB88. Next base: position 971 of record CAXTSA010000373.1, on the reverse strand, counting down.
CAGGCTGGACGATGGGAGTGCCGCCGAGCTGCAGGATAATACCGTGCAGCACTTCGATGTGGTGGGTTTCATCAAGCGCGAGGTTCTCGAAGGTGGCCTGCGTCTGAGCGTCGAGGTTGAGTTTGCCCGGCGCTCCGGTGATGGGCGCGCCCGCACCGAACTGGCCGGTGAGCGGCGCGCTGCCGGAGACGGAGATGTAAAGATTGGCCTCGAGGTATTCGAGGTTGAGGGCGAAGTTGAGAACATCGACCATGGAAGGTCCGCCGGCGGCGGCCTGGGCCTTGGCGGCGGGCGCGGAGGCGAGCAGTCCGGCGGCGGCGGTAGCGGCGCCTAGCGCGGTCAGGCTCGAGAAGAAGGAACGGCGGTTGACGGAGTGAATGGTCCTGTCGAGGTCGAGGACAGCGAGATCTGTCGCAAGCTGTTCCTCGGTGACCTTTTCGGTGGGGCAGAGCGGGGATGGAACGAGTTTCCTTGGCACGGGCGGAGCCTCCTGATGAATCGTGGCCGCGTTACGGTTGTTGGGTTGGCAGAGATACGTATCGTCTCAAGACAGCGGGCTGCCCTGAAACCGTACGCCTGCCAGTCAAACAGATGCAGTCTATAAAGAACAACCGTTGCGCTGGGAATATTTATTTCTTTGATTTTGTGAAGTGCGAGTGAGGGTGTTCTGAATCTGGACAGGGGTCTTGGTTCGTTGCTCCTTACCGCGCTGGGAGTTACTGTTACTGACGGGGGATAGCGGGATGAGAGGCGTGTTGCTCGCGTGCTATGAAGTATATCTAGCTCAGTTAGGTCTGTAGTTGTCGATAGTTAGAGTTGGGAGCTAGGTGGAGGTTGCCTTTTTAGCGCATCCGGTTCCGGGTGCACCGGGGGAAAGAGCAGGTCCTTCGGCGCAAGCGCTACCGTTTCGCTCAGGCTGACCTTTTTCTCTTGACGGCGCTGGTTGGTCTGTGGCGCTTCTGAGCGATAGC
>CAXTSA010000372.1:0-3221 GCA_964246755.1 uncultured Acidobacteriaceae bacterium | reverse complement strand
CAAGAGAAAATGGACTGGCATCCCGCCGGGCCGGGGCTGATTGCCGATCTCGAAGAATTGCGCTACTTCTAAACCTGAAGAGATTGCGCGCCAGTAGCGCCTTCGCGCGCTGGTGCGCAGCTGCCCAACAGAACTCCGACTTCGGCTTTCTCCGTACATACGGTGAGGCAGGCATAGTAAAAATGTCGGCGTCTCACGATAGATTCGCAGCTCGACGCAACCGCGTTTCTGAGCGCTCACGCCCAAGGAGGACGGATACTGGGTAGGAACCTTTGCCGCCGAGAAAAGCGAGCCAACAATTCGCTGGCTGTTCTCCCGAGTGGTGCAAGCGTCAGATGCCCAGCCGCTTCACCTCGTCGTTGTAGTACTTGCGGTAGAGGATGTTCCACTCCTGCGTGCCTTCGAGGATGATTCTGCGCTGCGAACTGATCTTGGCGCGGGCCGCCTGGTCGATGCGCATCTCCTCGGCGAGCAGTACCTGCAGGTAGTTCCGCGCTTCCTTGCGAATGGTGTCGCGATCTTCCCCGAACTCCACTTCGTCGATGCCGGCGAGTGTATCGGCGACGGCGTGGGCTAATTTGTTTACCTTGTCGGCAGAGATCCTCACAGAGATTGCCTCATACACACGAAATTCAAAGTACCGCTCAAAGTACAGCCTTGTACTTCCGCACCAGCTGCTGCTTTACCTTCTTGAACATTTCCCCGTACTCCGCACCGCTGCGCCGCATGTCTTCCTGGATAGCTTCAAGGATGACGCGAACCTCGTCATTGATCTGGTCCTCAAGGGCCAGTTCGGACTGCATGGCGGCGGTGACCCGCTCCTCGGCCAGCTTGAAGTGACCGGTCTTGATCATCTTGGAATCGATGAGATGTTGCACTGTTTTACGACCGAGATAGCCGACGTATTCGCGTGAAAAAATCATTGGTATGGGGGCGAGTCTAGCACATGGGCCTCTCCTGGGAACGGTCGAGGCGCCCCGATTCGGAACTCGCGCGCAGGCGGCGAACCTGCGAGAATACTGGCAGTTATGGCATACGACAACCTGCTTGGTTTGAAAGATGACATGGTCGCGTTTCTCACCGGGCACGGGCTGCGGCAGTTCCCCGGCTACGTGGGCGATGACGTGCCCTCGATTCTGTGGGAAGACGACGGCGACCCGGACGGCTGGAAGCGGCTGGTGGAGACGGCGAAGGCTTCGGGCGCGGTGTTCCTGACCTTCAGCGATGTTGTGCTCGACGATGAAGAGCTGGACCTGCTGCTCGAGAAGCTGCGCGAGCAGAACTTTCCCGACGAGGACGCGCCGGAGTTCGACGAGGTGGAGTCGCTGCGCGCGCATGTGGGCAAGGTGGGCTTTGTCCAGCTCGGCTTCGTGCACCAGGGCATGGCATTTCTGCACGAAACCGCAAGTGACTGGTATGAGCGCTACGAGGAGTTGATCGAGGCCATCGAGGAGTTCGGCATCGGCAATGTGGTTTCGATGAGGACGGAGACGAGGAAGCCTAGGCAGCTTGTCGCAGACTCCGCACATATCCGGGCTCGTTGCTAACGGTGAGATTTCCGAAGCGCCTTGGAGGGTGGATTCGATTGCGCAAGCCGGTTTCGTCCGGAGCGCCGGTTCTGCCTTGCCGTCCGCGGCGATGCCGCATCTGGCCAAGCGCTGGATTCTGCCCGAGCCCGAACCGGCGCTAGCCGCGGAACTGGCTCGCGAGCTTCTCATTCCCCTTGCTTTCGCGAGCCTGTTGGTGCAGCGGGGTTTGCGGACAGCTGCGGAAGCCTCAGCTTTTCTTCAACCATCGCTTGAACAGTTGCACGATCCGCTGATGATGCGGGGTATGTCCGCTGCTGTCCGGCGGATTCGGCAGGCCATTGCCGGGCGCGAGACGGTCCTGATCTACGGCGATTATGACGTGGACGGAACCACGGCTGTCGTTCTGCTCAAGACGGCCATTGAGCGGCTTGGGGGAGCGGTTCGCTTCCACGTGCCGCACCGTTTGCGCGAGGGCTACGGCATGCAGCGGGAGGTGCTGGAGCGGGCGGCGGTTGAGGGTGTCCGGCTGGTTATCAGTGTGGATACCGGGATCCGGGCCTTCGCGGCGGCCGAAGCGGCGCAGGCGTTGGGACTGGACCTGATCGTGACGGATCACCATCTGCCGGAAGGTGAACTGCCGGCCGCGCTGGCCATCCTGAACCCCAACCAGCCCGGCTGCGCTTATCCATGCAAGGGGCTCTGCGGAGCGGGCGTGGCGTTCAAGCTCTCGCAGGCCTTGCTCGAAGACGCGGCGGAGAGCGACGAGGCGGCTCGTCAGACGCTCCGGACCAAAGTGCTGCCGTCTTTCCTGAAGCTGCTGGCGATCGCGACCGTGGCGGATGCCGTGCCGCTCGAAGGGGAAAATCGGGCGATCGTGGCGCTGGGGCTGGAGGCCTTGCGCGAGCCAGCGAGCCCCGGGCTGCGGGCATTGCTGGAGGTGGCGCGGCTGGATCCCAGGAAAAAGCGGCCGAGCGCGACCGATGTGGGTTTCCGGCTGGGGCCGAGGATCAACGCGGCGGGTCGCATGGACATCGCGAGCGAGGTGATCGAGCTGTTTACGACGCGGGTGCCGGCGCGCGCGCACGAGCTTGCCGCGAAGCTGGACAGGCTGAACACAGACCGGCGCGATACGGAGGCCGCTGCCCTGCGCGGGGTAGTGGAACGGCTTGCGGGGCCTGAGTTCGAAGGGGCTCGCTGCCTGGTGCTGGACGGCGAGGGCTGGCACCGCGGGGTGATCGGCATCCTGGCTTCTCGCGTGGTGGAGCTGACGGGCAAGCCCACGCTGGTGATCGCGCACGAGGACGGCGAGGCGTATGGGTCGGGTCGTTCCGTGGAAGGCTTTCATCTGCTCGGGGCACTGGAAAGCTGCGCGGAACTGTTCACGCGCTTTGGCGGGCACGCCCACGCGGCCGGGTTTTCGCTGCCCTCGCACGTGGTTCCGGCGTTGCGGGAGCGCCTGGTCGCGTATGCGGCGCAACATGTCAGGGACGAAGACCTGGTGCCGGCCGTGCGTTGCGACGCGGCGCTTGGGCTCGACCACGTGACCGAAGCGCTCCATCGCGCGCTGCGGCGACTGGAGCCGTTCGGCATCGGTAATCCGCAGCCGGTGTTTGCCGCCTATGGAGTCCGGATACTGGCGGAGCCGCGCTACCTCAAAGAGCGGCACTGCTGCCTGCAGCTGGGGCAAGGGAG
>CAXTSA010000371.1:0-3235 GCA_964246755.1 uncultured Acidobacteriaceae bacterium | reverse complement strand
GGCGCGCGGTCCTCGGTGGCAAACAAGTGCGCGCCCAGGGCTTCACCGCAGCCCAGGCCCAGAGTTCCGGATTGTGGAGGGAGATCGCCCCAGCAGGTCGAGCAAAGGGGAGCGCGGCTCAAGCGCGCGAGCGGGGTATCACATAAGGCGCAGGAAGCGGGAAAGACAGCGGCGGCGAGCGAGTCAGCCAAGCCTGCGCCGCAACTTCGCAGAACGCGAACCACGGCGCGCCACTGGGAGCCCTCATCCGCGCCGGGGGGCCGGGTTTGGGCAATGTCGAGCGAAAAAGACCGGCTCGTGAAGGCGCACCTCGGAATGGGGCCGGCTTCTCTGCCCCAGTTGCCACAGAGTATACGGCGAGCGCGCGGCAAACGCCAGAGAACAACAGTATTCTGCGGGAGCTGCCGTCGAGTACGATGTTCCCGGGCGCCCGAGTTCGATCAGGCAACGCCTGTGTTTTCAATGGAAGCCAACTCCTGCTTGCCTCCTCTCGTCAGACAAGGGCGGGTTTCGAAAGCGCTCGGACAAGCCCGGAAAGGCTCGATGGACCTCCCAAGCAGTCGCGCGGCCCGGCGCACCCGTGCCACCCCGTCCACTTCGCTCGGCTCGGAGCTAAAGCTGACCACGCGCCTGGGAGCGCCGCTTGCGCTTGGCGAGCTCGGCTGGATGTCGACCTACATCGTCGACGCGATTCTGGTCGGACGCATGCCGCACTCGGCAATCGCGATCTCGGCCTCGTCGCTGGGCAATAGCCTGTTCTACGCCATCGCTTTCTGCGGGGTGGGCCTTCTCTACGGCCTGGACGCCCTGGTGTCGCAGGCCTACGGTCGGGGCGACGCCGAAGACGGCCTGTTCTCGCTGGTGCAGTCGCTGTTCCTCGTTGCCGTGTGCACACCCGTCGTCATGCTTCTGTCGAGCCTCGCGCCGCACGCGCTCTCGCTCATCCACGTAGACCCTGCCATTGTGAGCGAGACCATCCGGTACATAAACGCGCTGCGCTGGTCGGCGCTGCCGCTGCTGCTCTATATGGCGGTGCGGCACTACCTGCAGGCGATCGACCGTCCGGGCTGGGTCATGGTTTCGCTGCTGACCGCCAACCTGGTGAACTGGCTATTTGACTGGCTGCTCATTTATGGACATGGCCGGTTTCACGCCTACGGCATCGCCGGGTCGGGCTGGGCCACGTGCGTGGTGCGGCTGTACATGCTCGCGCTCCTGCTGGTCTCCCTGGCGCTCTCGATTCGAAAAACCCCGATCCGGCTTCGCGCCGGGGCGTGGCGACCCCATCTGCCGAGGCTGCGGGAACTCTGCCACATCGGCTGGCCAATCGGGCTCCAGCAGCTCGCCGACCTCTCACTCGCGAGCTTTTCGACCGTGCTCACCAGCACACTGGGAGCTACCCTCCTGGCCGCGCACCAGGTCGTGCTCGACCTGAACGCCTTTTGCGCGATGATCCCGAACGGAATCCAGGCGGCCTCTGCCGTGCGGACCGGCCAGGGCGCCGGGCGCGGCGACTCGGCCCAGGTACGCCGCGCCGGGTACGCGAGCGTCGCGATCACGACGGTCTGCATGATGGCCGCGGCCGTCTCCTTTGTCGCCGCGCCGCGCCTGTGGGCCAGCATTTACACCAACGATCCGGCCGTGGTTGCGGCGACGGTCCCGATCTTTCTTATCTGCGCCAGCTACCGCGTCTTCGATGGCGCGCAGGTCGTTCTGCAGGGCGCCCTGCGCGGCATGGGGGAAACGCGGATCCCGTTTCTCGCTTCCTTCGGGTGCACTTGGATCCTTGGCGTCCCGGTAAGCGCGCTGCTGGTCTTTCACTGGCATTTGCAACTGGTAGGCGTCTGGCTCGGCGCCCTGTTTTCCACGCTGCCCTTGTTTGCCATCATTGTCACGGCCTGGTGGCGGCGGGTGCGGCGGTTCAGCGCGGACCATCCTGAACCCCAGGCGAAAGAAGCGCCGGAAACCCAGCCGCGGGTCCACCCTTTGCCTCTCCCTGGCTAAGCCGGCCAATCCCTTTGCATGGTGTATGCAGGGGGAATGCGAAGCTCCGGAGAGCGCCTGGATGTCCATGGATACATCCCGGGACTGGACGTTCTGCGCGGGCTGGCCGTCGGCGGCGTGGTTGTGATTCAAGGTTTTGCTGGCAGCATACGTCGCGACCGGTCCGCCTTCGGCTTCGATATTCGTGCGTTTGACGAACCCGGGCGCGCTCCCGTCGCTACTACGAGCAACTCTTTCCGCGCCAAAAGAGACAGCTTGCCCCCTTACGCCGGAGCGTCGCCCGAAACCGAAGCCTCCCCGCATGAGTAGCCTCCTGAGTCGCTGACCTCCTGCATCCAGGCTTGATACACTCACGCTTTCACTTCCCTGCTTTCGTCGGAGGCATTGCGAAGCATGTCCCAGACCCAACCGCCTCGTGCGGCAGCTGCCTTTCGCCCTTTTGTCGCGCCCGGAGAACATCGCCCGGAGTTGACGGCGCGCGCCCTTCTGCTGGGCTCCTTCTTCGGCCTGCTGTTTGGGGCGGTCACCGTGTACGTAGGCCTGCGCGCCGGGCTCACGGTCGCGGCGTCCATTCCGATCTCCGTGCTGTCCATTTCCGTGCTGCGCGCTCTGGGCCGGGCGTCCATTCTTGAAAACAACATCGTCCAGACCACCGGAAATGCCGGTCAATCGATTGCCGCGGGCGTCATTTTTACGCTGCCGGCGCTTATCTTTCTCGGCTTCGATCTCGAGTACTCGCGCATTTTCATCCTTGCGCTATTGGGCGGCTGGCTGGGCGTGCTGTTCATGATTCCTCTGCGGCGGCAGCTCATCGTGGAAGAGCACGGCACGCTCACCTACCCTGAAGGCACGGCCTGCGCGGACGTTCTGCTGGCGGGCGAGCGGGGCGGCTCGTTCGCGAGCCGGGTGTTCTGGGGACTCGGCCTCGGCGCGGTCTACACACTGCTTCAGAACGAAAACCTGCTGGGCGCCTGGCCCGCCACGCCGAACTACGAGCCGGACCTGGGCGCCGCGCACGTAATGCCGGTGCGATGCGACGCCCGAGTACCTGGGCGTCGGCTACATCATCGGGCCGCGCGTGGCCGGGACAATCTTCGCGGGCGGCGTGTTCTCGTGGCTGGTGCTGATGCCGGCCATCTACTTTTTCGGCTCGCACATGCCCGCGGCTCTGTACCCGGCGACCAAGCCGATTGCGCAGATGAGCCCGTCGGAGCTGTGGTCGACCTATGTG
>CAXTSA010000370.1:0-3242 GCA_964246755.1 uncultured Acidobacteriaceae bacterium | reverse complement strand
CCGCCAGATCAATCAGCAACCACCTCAGCAACCGCCCACGATAGCGATTGTCCGCTGAGCGTAGGTCCGGACCTCATCCTCCGAGAAAGCTGCATTCGGATCATGATGGAGCGGCGCAGTGTAGCCATTGATGTCATCAAGATCACCATATTGCGACGTAAGCGGATGAGTGCTGTCGGCGCGAATGACTGCCAGCATGTCCCCGAGCCATTTACCGTCGAGAATCTGGTTGGGAAAGCGGTAGCGGACGTATTTCTCGAGGAGAGGACGCATCACGGTCCGCATTTCGCGCGCGTTGCCACCGCGATTCTCCGCGAAGTCCAGTAGACGCATATGATCCTGCAGATAGCCTTCCTTTACCTCCCGATCGATATTCCACGGCTCTATCGACGAACCGCTAGATGTGCCAGATATCTCCATTGTTCTGCATGGGCAATCGCGAGTCACACTGCGCACGCTGTCTGGAAAATACTTGTCGTGGCTGAGCACGATGGTCTGGGCCGTTTCCCCTCCAATCCGCATAATCTCCTTCGCCGTCATCGCGCGGCGGAAATCATCTAGGCTGGTAAAAGGATCGTCGAATACGACGAGCTTCTGTGCGATGTTAGAATCGCGCTTAACCAGGGCTAGGAAGAAGGCAAGCGCGAATGTATTTTTGTCGCCCGCGCTCATCGTGGTGTCGAAGCTCGGATCATCCGGGCCGGATTTGATCACATTAACGTCGCTAGCATCGAAGCGTAGGCAATAAGTAGATTGAGGAACCTTGCCAAGGTAGCTTTTTCCACATTACGCAAGCCGGAAACTCGCACCGAAAACCCCCAGGACTTTGTTGATGTCTACTTCATATGCATCAAGAATCGTTGCATCATACACATCGAGTGCCTTCTTCTTCGCATCCTTGGCTTCGACAAGGGTCTTCTTCTCGTCTAGCAATTTGGAATAGCCCGTCGCGAGCGTAATTACTGGCTCGCTGTGACGCTTCTTGATTGCCTGGAGGTTGGTGAGTGTCGCTTCGACTTTGGCCTTGTCGGCCAGGGTGTTGGCGTCTTTTACCTCCTGAATGGACCGGTTCGCGTCGGCCAAGATTGCCGATGCCGTATGCAGCTCTACTGACGTCGCTCTCCAGTTGGCAGTCGCATCAATGAAGGCGGTAGAGAGTGACACCACCTCCAGCGGGGCGGCCATCTTTTTCTCCAAGAGGCTCTTGGCGGCAGAAAACAAAGCCTGCACCTCCGAACCGATGCGCACCGCAGCCTCCGGCGCTTTATACTGATGGTCGCAGTAATCTTTCCAGAAGATCGCGTCGGCCATGACATCCTTGAACGCCTGCTCGCATTTGAGCGCAGCGTTGGCCGACAATGCGGCGTTCAGCGCCCCGCCCATGGCAGCGATGGCTTTCTTGTGATCGGCATAGGCCACACTGAAATAACCTCGATAGGTGTCGATCAAGGCGTTGCCGGACAACGCGTTTGCACAGCAGGGGCAATCATCATCTACAATATGGACGAGGCCTTCCGCCAGCCACGCTTCGCCCCCATTGTGGAAGTCATGCTTCCCGACTTGGTCCCGAACTCGCGCCGCCGCATCGATTGAGACGCCGTCGACGCTCTTGATGAGAAGATCGACAAAGCCTGCAGGCAACGAGGGTAATCCCGGCACACTGAGCAGCTTGCGCGATGCGATTGCGCTGGCGTCATTGATAGCCTTTAGACGTCTGGTTGCGTTCTCAATCTTGAAATGGATGTAGTATTCTGCGGTTATCTTGAGAAACACCTCAAGCTTCATACCATTCGGGACATGTTGCTCGAGTGCCCTCTTCTCGGTCGCGATCTCACCCTGTTTTGCCGTGGTATCGGCGTCGAGTTGGTCGATATCTTCCGCCAGAGCCACACCTGTCGGACCGACGACGATGCGGTAGAATCTACGGCGATGCTCGACCTCGATCTGGTTGCCCCCGTGAACATTCTCAGTTACGAATTGCTGATCGAAGATGTGAATGTCGGGCTGGGGTGCGGTCCAAACACCGCCCGAAAACTTCACCGGTCCTGTGTCCAACAGGAGGCTCACTTCCGGCTCACAAGTTGCCTGGAACGTCTTGCGCCGTAGGATGAGCTTCGGATCATTACGCTGCAGGGACCGTAGAGTAGCGCAAAGCGTTGTTTTGCCTCGGCCATTCCCTCCGTAGACCAAAACGAAACGGTCGTAGTAGCCGCCACTAATTCCTGCGGCCTTAAAACGGCCAACGCTCTTGATCGCCGTGACTTTCTTGAGAAACACGCCTGACGTCCCTTTCCCCAGCGGCTTGATTATCGGCAACGCAGTCATCGTTACGGTTAGCCTTAGGTTAGTTGGTTTAAGCGCCATTTACCAGACGCACTCAGGACAACGGGACCAGTTTTCCGTATAAAAGTTCTCCTAAGGTCGCCATTTCGCTGCCGGCCAGTTCCGTTCATACGGGCTGGGTCGCCTAATTCGTCCCCTTTGGCCAATCAAGATGCGATTGCCGCACAGGGATAGGGAAGTATCTTGATCAAGCACGATTATAGCTGAAGGATCTCCACGCAGTCTGCGGGTAGCGTACGTGCAAGCTGCACCAGGTGTGAATGATGCGTAAGCACGATGACCTGCAGATCGGCACTCAGGTGGATCAACGCCATCAGGGCCGCTTTCGCGCGAATGTCGTCAAAAGTCTGCAAGATGTCGTCGGCTATGAAGGGTAGGGGAGCCGCCGCTTTGCAGTGGTCCCGCAGCGCGACCAGCCGCAGCGCAAGATAGAGCTGATCCCGGGTGCCCTCGGAGAGTTGGTGCAACTCCTTGCGCTCCCGAGGAAACGCATGCTCGACGGCATACAGGGCCTCGCCGTCCGCACCGTCCTCAGCCACGGCGATGCCGTAGGCGCCATCCGTGACAGCGGCAAAGGCGTCGGAAACCCGACCCAGGCTGCTGCCGCCAAGCTCCTGCTCCACCGCTTCCATCGCCTGGGCCAGCATGGCACTGGCGACGTTGAGCACAAGCTGCTCCTCCAGCCGCCGGGCATACAGCGTCGCGGCGGCCTCGTAGTCGGCGCGTGTCTCGACGGCACCCGTCGCGGCCGTCTCGGCCTCGAACGCACCCCGAAGACGGTCCAGGTCCACCGCGGCGGCCTCGGCGCGGGCGCCAGCTTCGGTGGCGGCAGCCTCGGCGGCGTCGCGCTCGGTCGCCATTGTCTCGACAGGTATGGCCTCTGCCTCGGCCTGCAGCGC
>CAXTSA010000369.1:1830-3245 GCA_964246755.1 uncultured Acidobacteriaceae bacterium | reverse complement strand
ACCATTACGCGACCAGGGATGCCGTTAAGGCTCCAAAAAGTCCGAGCAGAGGCCAATGAAAGCACCACTTTGTATCTGTTGCGACCCAGAGGATCTGGACCAGGGCCTCTTCGGCAACGTCCTGACCCACCCGTTCCAGGTTCTGCCATATCTCTACGAACAACGGATTTTTCCCGCCTGGCAACTGCGCAGCACACACTACGGCGATCCGCCCGACATGCTCACTATCCCCGGGGTAATCGATCTGGCCTATACGCCGCCTTCCGGTCCCTACCGGACCGTCAAGCTGAATGAAATGCGCCGCCGGCATGGCCAGGTGCTTGGAAGCGACTGGCCTGCTCTGGCGCGCATCTGGAACGCTTATTTCAAGATCCCGCAACGCATACTCGATGCCGCCGAAGGCATGCTACCGCCCGGACGTGTGCTTGGAGTGCACTATCGTGGTACCGACAAGCAGATCAACTCCTGGGATTCCAACCCCATCACAGTGGAGGAGTATACCGTCCTGATTCGGGACTTTCTTTCGCAGAACATCCCTTTCGACAGCTTGTTCGTGGCGACCGACGAGCCTTCCTTCGCCGATCGTCTCCGTTCGGCAATCAACCTTCCCGTTCTGGACCTCGGGCCGGCAGAATTTCACATGGCGACGGAACACTCTACGACCCGCCGCGAAAAGAGCGATCGCGCGATGCTCGATTGCGTCCTGCTCTCTCGCTGCCAAGCTGTCATTCAGACCTCGTCCGCCCTGCCCAGCTTCACCAAGCTCTTCAACCCGGCACTGCCCGTCTATCGTTGCGCGGCCAGCAAGCTCTTCTCGAACATGCCGTATTTTCCAGTCGCCTACATCCCGGTTCTACCCGTGACCTCTTCGGAGTCTGCTGCGATCCTCAGCAGAACCATGCAATCTGACTGGATCACCCAGCCCTCCACCGAACGCTTCCACGACCTCTTTGTCGCTGCCCCTCGCTGGCCAAGAAATCACACCTTCTTCAAACTTGCGGAACGCGCCGGAGCCGCCGACCTCGCCGCCCGTTTCGTTTCGGGTTATCGCTGATGCCGGCCGTGTCCGTCATCATTCCCGCTTATAACTGCTCGGTGTACCTGCCGGAAGCCATCGAGAGTGTACTCACGCAGACCTACACGGACATCGAGATCATTGTGGTGGACGATGGGTCCACCGACGACACCCCGGAGGTTGTAGCTCCTTACCTGGATCGTATCCGCTACATCCGTCAATCCAATAAAGGCCTTCCCGCTGCCCGTAACACTGGAATTCGCGCCAGCGGCGGCGAATTCGTCGCCCTGCTTGATGGCGACGACTCATGGTTGCCCGAAAAGCTTGCGCTTTAGATGCCCTGTTTTGCGAATCCTGAAACGGGCATTGTCTACACGGATTTTTCAGTCCGCTACAAAGA
>CAXTSA010000369.1:763-1820 GCA_964246755.1 uncultured Acidobacteriaceae bacterium | reverse complement strand
GCCCTTGGCCTGCGAAGGATTCATCCTCGACAACTACATCCAATCCCGGTTCCTCTTTCCATCCACCATGGTCCTTCGCCGCAAGGCGATCGAGGACTGCGGGCTCTTCGACGAGGAAATGCTGGCCGCTGAAGACATCGAACTCTTCGCCCGCATCTGCCTGCGTTGGAGAGTCGCACGCGTTCCCGACGTGCTCATGATCCGTACCGAAGGCACTCACAATATCACCGCGAATGGCAGCAAGTTGAACGACTACACCATCCTCGCCTTCCAAAAAATTCTGCAACGAGAACCGACCCTGCCTCCGTCCACCCGGCACACCCTGCACGAAGAGCTCGCGAAGCAATACTGGTGGCGGGGTTATGCGCGATTCAAGTCCGGCAGCCTTGCTCTCGCGCGGAAGGATCTGCTGAGTTCGGTGCGCTACAGCAGGAAAAATCTGCGCCGCGCTGCTCCTCTGCTTCTCGCGTCCTTGCTGCCGGACCCTCTTCTCAAGCGCCTGCAGTCCCCGCGAGAGCCGTCCCGTACGGCAGGCTAGCTTGTCTGTAGTACTGCAGGGCGCCTCGATGCCTGCCACTTGCCCACCAGATCGCGCGACTCCCTGCGGAACATCGCCGCCACACAGAGCGCGTATACGGGCAATATCACCGCGATCTGCGCAAAGAACTGAACAAGATGAGCTGCCGGCCACGCGCGCTCGGTAAACCAGCACAAAGCGGCAAACGGCAACGCGCAAACCGTGATTCTGCCCCAGCCTTGCCAGAGGTACGTCGTCACGGGTACGTCAAGGATTTTCTTGACATACCGGGGCCAGGAGGCCAGGTGCGTGTAAATCATTGAAATCGCGGTACCCCAGGCTACACCGTACATCCCGATCTTTTTTACCAGGACAATGCTCAAACCAAGATTCAGCAGCGCTTCGTAAACCGCCCAGCGCGCCATCGGCTTGTGCTTTTCCGTTGCCATCATGATCGAGCCGGCGGTTCCGTTCGCAATGGCGAGATACATGCTGATCATCAAAATGCGCACCACATTCTCGGACACAACCTAGTACTGC
>CAXTSA010000369.1:0-733 GCA_964246755.1 uncultured Acidobacteriaceae bacterium | reverse complement strand
AGAACAACGCGGCAGTGATAGGAAGGGCGAGCCCAAGAGTCGCCTGCGTTCCCCGAATCAGCATCTTTTTCAGCCCCAGAAACATGCCCGAAGCTTCCATATTGCTCGCCATCGGCGTAAACGTGGAGGACAACGCCCCGGACACCTGGCACGCATATCCGGTCAAGCTGCCGCCAATCGCGTAAAAGGTCACCGCGCCGACGGACAGGAACGCTCCCACCACAAGGTAGTCCGTGTTGGTGATGATCTGCACCGCCACCATGAATATGAACGTTGTGAAGCTGTACGACCAGATCATCCGCAACACGCGCATGTCCGGTCGTCCGGGCCGGACCCGGCTATGCGGAAAGGCCACCATAGCTGTAGCCGTGGTTGCCACTGCAACCAGAGTCAGTACCGTCAACTCCCAGCAGGCAAGCGGCACCAGACCATGCCCACTGCGCAGGATGAGCAGCACACCGGTAGCCCGCATGAGGGTCTGCCCCATGGTGATGTAGCTCAGCAGGTCAAAGCGATTGATGGCCGCCAGCACCGCGCCAAAAACGCCCGCAACCAGCGTCACCGCGACGCCCAACGCGCACAGCAATGTTGTCGCCTGGGCGGCACGCATGAGATCCGGAGGTATTTTGTAAAAATGCGGCACCGCCGCGGCCAGCAACAAGCTGACCACCGCCACGCCGACCGCAATCAGCAGGCGAAACCACAGCGCCGCATGAATCGCGCTCGCCGCCTC
>CAXTSA010000368.1:0-3265 GCA_964246755.1 uncultured Acidobacteriaceae bacterium | reverse complement strand
AACCAAATCGGTGAAGGCAGTCGCCGGCCAGTTCGATTTCATCCTGTCGACGGTGAATGCCGATGGGGAATGGAGCGCCTATGTAAACGCGCTGCGCCCGCACGGTTCGCTAGTCTTTGTCGGCAGCCTCCCAAAGCCTGTGCTCTTTCCCATGACTCCGCTGATTTCCGGCATCAAGAGCATTGCCGGCTCAAACACTGGCAGCCCCACGCAGATTGCCGAGATGCTGGACGTCGCGGCGCGCCACAACATCCAGGCCGTGACGGAGAACTTTGCCATGCGCGATGCCAATGCAGCGGTAGAGCGGGCACGCAAGGGCGCGGTGCGCTACCGAGCCGTGCTTGCGAACTGAAGACGCCCCTGCCGCTCACACTGGTAGACTCCTGAGTTGACGATGCCCCTGACGATGCCGTTCCGTTTCTCCCCTTTTCTGCTCTGCGTGTGTGCCCTTGCTTGCGTTTCGCCGCTCAGCCAAGCGCAGGGCACACACCTCTGGAATGAAAGCAGCTCGAGCGACTGGGAGAAAGGCATACCCCGGAGCATTTCCATCGGTAGCGACGGGACTTTGTCAGCGGGGCTCGACGTGCAGACGCTCGCGCAGTTCAACGCGGCGGACATTTGGGCGGTGGCGAGCGACGCGCACGGCAATGCGTATATCGCGACCGGCTCGCCCGCGCAGGTGATCCGCGTCGCACCCGATGGGAAGCAGACGGTGCTGTTCACAACCAAGGACTTGAGCGTGCAATCGCTCGCGGTTGGGCCGGACGGAGCCCTGTATGCCGCGACACTTCCATCGGCCAAGGTCTTTCGCATCGGTCTGGAAGGCAACGCGGGTAAGCCGCTCGATGAGGCATCCGCGCCTGTGGTGTTTAACGCGGCGGAGACAGACGCAAGGCCCAAGTACATCTGGGCGATGCAGTTCGACGCCCGGGGCCGTCTGTATCTCGGGAGCGGCGCGCCGGGGATCATCTATCGCGTGGATGCCGGCGCCCTGCGAAGCGGGAACGGCGCAAAACCCGAGGTGTTTTTCGCGAGCGACGAGCCGCACATCCGCTCGCTGCTGTTCGCTCCAAACGGCGACCTGCTGGCCGGTTCGGATGGATCAGGCCTGGTGTACCGCATTGACGCCGCGGGCAAAGGATTTGTGCTGTTCGAGGCTGGAAAGCGCGAGATCACCTCGCTGGCGCTGGGCGCGGCGGGACAGCTTTACGTAGCGGCGGTCGGCGAAAAGGGGCGCTCCAACACGATTACGCCGCTGCCCGTGGGCGTCGGCGGCGTTCCTACAGCCACCGTGACGGTGACGGTTGTGCAGCCGGGCTCAACGCAGGCGGTCAGTAACAATGCAGCTATCCCGGATGGCTCCGAGGTGTACCTGTTGCCGGCCAGTGCAAGCGAAGCCCCACGGCGCCTCTGGGCCGCGCATGAAGATGTGGTCTACAGCCTGCGCGCAACGCCTGCGGGCCTGCTTGCCGCAACCGGCAATCGCGGGCGCGTGTACCGGGTGCACGAGGATGGGACGTACGAGGACGTAGCGCATATCGACAGCGGACAGGTGATTGGTTTTGCCGAAGCGCCGGGAGGCAGCCTGTACCTGCCGGGAGCCAACACGGGCAAGCTGTTGCGTATGAGTCTCGGGCCCGCCGCGGGCGGCACCCTATTGAGCGAGGTGTTCGACGCAACCGAGCCGTCGCTGTGGGGGCGCGCCGAAGTGACGGCCGGCTCTGCCCCCGGTAGCTACTCGCTCGAAGCCCGGACCGGTAATATCAACAACCCTGCTCGTGGATGGAGCGACTGGAAACCGGTGCTGCCGGAAACCGCAACACTCGGGCAGCCCAGCGCCCGCTTCGCGCAGTGGCGCTTGACGCTGAAGCCCGGGGCGCGGGTGAACCAGGTAGGTCTGAACTACCTGCCCGCTAATGCAGCGCCGGAGGTCGATGAGATTCTGGTCGCGCCCGGAACCCGCGTCAATGCCGCGGCGAACCAGCCCTCCTATCCCCAGCAGACCACGCTTACTTTTGCTTCGAAGGGCGGAAATGTCGTAAATAGCGAGGCGAACACCGCAGCAGCACCCCTGAGCGCCACGCGCGAAACGAGCTCTATTACCGTTCGCTGGGCCGCGCACGACGACAACGGCGATGATCTGCGGTTCGCGCTGTACTACCGCAGCCCGGAGGAGGCAGGGTGGCGGCTGCTGAAGGGCGACCTGACCGATCGCTTCTATAGCTTCGACGCGGCGCTGCTGCCGGACGGACCCTACCGCATGCGCGTGGTGGCAACCGATGGGGCGTCGCACCCTCCCGGCGCTGCATTGACAGGCGAGCGTGTCAGCGATGTTTTCACGGTCGACACCGCCAGTCCGCAGGTCGCGTCGCTGGAAGCGAAACGCTCGGGTGCCGGCCTGCATGTCACCGCGGCGGTCGCTGATGCGAAGACGCCGATCGCGCGCGCCGAATACTCCCTCGATGCCGGACCCTGGCAGTATGTGGAGCCGGTCGGGCGCGTGTCCGACTCCCTCCGCGAGCAGTACGACTTTGACGTAGCGCTGCCGGTGAACGCCGGCCCGCACATCCTTACGCTGCGCGCATTCGATCGCTACGACAATGAGGGTTCAGCCAAGGTGTCCGCGCCTTGAGGTGCGTACCGGTATTCGCAACGGCGAGCGATCGCCGATGCGCCTCAAGCAGTGTCGAGGAGCCGTCGCGTGCGGTTTGAACTGTTCATCGCTGCGCGGTATCTCAGGGCCAAGCGCCGGCAGGCGGTCATCGGCGTGGTCACCGCGATCTCTGTCGCCGGCGTCGCCGTCGGGGTTGCATCGCTGATTCTCGCGCTGGCGATTACCACCGGTATGCGCCGCGACCTGCAGGACCGCCTGCTTTCCTCAACGGCGCATGTTTCGCTGCTGCGGGTGCAGAACGACGGTATCCGCGACTGGCGAGGGCTCACCGAGCGGCTGCGCACACTGCCCCATGTCACCGCTGCTGCTCCGGCCTTGTATGAGCCGGTGCTGGTTTCGCGCGGCGCGCACTCCGGCGGCGCACTGCTTAAAGGTATTCTGCCGGGCGAGGAGAAGCAGGTAAGCGACATGCTGCGCGACATGACAGCGGGCAGCGCCGCCGCGCTCTCAGCGCCCACGTTAGCCGGCCGAAATGAGCCCACGCCGCCGGTCGTGCTCGGCTACGACCTCGCCGGTTCGCTCGACGCGCACGTCGGTGACACGGTGGTCGTCACGAGCCCGCAAGGCGAGCTCACACCCTATGGATTGGTT
>CAXTSA010000367.1:0-3288 GCA_964246755.1 uncultured Acidobacteriaceae bacterium | reverse complement strand
CGAGCTCCTCCACCTTGCCGGAGCCCAGAAGGGTGGCCGGGTCGGGCTTGGCGCGCCGCTGCTCCAGCGTGCCCACGATGCGGGCTCCGGCGCTCTCAGCCAGTTCACGAAACTCCGCCGTGGCATCCTCGGAATGAAGCCTGCCGGAAACCGGGTCGAGCGGGTCACCGAGCGTTGGTCCTCGCAGCAGCGCCGCATCGCGGGCGAGCGAGGCGGTGCGGCCAAGCGCCGGCTTGAGCCCCGAAAAGCTTGGAAATACCAGGAAAGCGCGCTCGCCTTCACCGCCGGCGGGCGAGCCATGGCCGGCCTCTCGAGAATCGATGGCGGCCGAGAATTCCGGCCGAGGTTCCGCTTTTGCATCTCCGTGAGCGGAGCGTCCGTCGAATCCCTCACGGGAGCTATCGTGTCGGATTGCCGTTGTGCGCTCCTCCGCCCGGCTGCCTATGCGCCCTGCGCATGCTCGGCCGGAACCGTCGCGCTTACCGCGGGAGCCAGTGGCGGACGGTGCTCCGTGTGGAGCACGGAACGGGTGCTAACCACGGTCGAGATCGCATGCTTGAAGATGAGCTGCTCCTGGCTGTTGTTCTCAAGAAGAACCGAGTACTTGTCGAACGAGCGAATCTTGCCCGTGAGCTTGACTCCTGAAACCAGGTAAATGGTGATGGGCGTTTTATCCTTGCGGACCGTGTTAAGAAACGTGTCCTGGATGTTCTGTGCCGGCTTGTTGTCCATGTGCCGATCTCCTTCGCGCGCCGGCAGAATGTGGCGCGGTCTTTCGTCAGTTGTGGTAACCAAGTACTTTCCAGGCCAAAGCCCGGGAAGCAGAACATGCGGGACTTCCCAAAGCAGCCCGGCGCCTCGAAAGCACACTGGTCCGCCGGGAAGAACTACCCGCGCAACGCTGTTTCCATACCGAAAATCTGGGTGAACTACCGCGGCGAGGTGCCGCCGCCGGGGTACTCCCTTGCTAGCATGCCAAACTTTCGTACTTAGATGATAGAAAAATCTGCTTGCATTCCTCAAAAGTGTTATTTGCGGGAGCGGCGGTGCGCTGGGAAGCGTTTATTCCCGACGTGCGCGCGGCCGGCGGCGGACCCGCCTGCTCCCGGACCGGCGGCCAAGCCGCTCTCCGGGTTCGCCTCGCCCGGTTTCGGCGGCAGCGGTGTGTCGCGGCGCACAATGCCGCCCTCCAGGCGGTACTGAGTGACGCTTACCGATCGGGGGTGAAACGAGCCCGCCTCATCCTGGGTGACAGCGCCGTCGGGCGTGGTGCGGATGGTAAAGGTCGGCTCCTCGCCCATTTTGTCGACCTGCTCCTTGCCGATCGTGATGGGCAGGTAACCCTGCTGCTCGCGCAAACGGTAGGCGGTCTCGTAGCGGTGCTTTTTTGCGTTCCAGATAAAAACGCGTACCTGGTCCCAGTCAAATGGCAGGCCGTCTTTGAACTCGGTCGTGACGGTGACGTACTGGCCCACCTGATGCGGCACGGGCGCGGGCGCCTCCGGGGCGGCCGGCTCGTCTTCGGCAGCCTTGGGGTGGCGCCGGAGCAGCGCCGCGTGGGCAGCGGCCCTCTTATCGATGCGCTCCTGCTCCTGCGGCCCGATGTGCCTGGCCGGCGGCTCGCCATTATCGAACACCGTGTTCAGCAGGTACGCCCCAACAATCCGGCGACCCTCCGAGTACTGCGCCACCTCATCGGGCACGTCCACGTCCAGGCCCCGTGCCAGCACCCAGCCCACCTTGCCGGAGCTGTCCCGCACCAGCCACCAGTCTTCCATGGGCTCGGCCATCCAGGCGGCATCCGGGTCCAGATCCGGCGCGGTATAGCGGTCCGGGTGGGGGGGCGCCGCAGCCCATATGGTCGAACCGCTCTGCTCCCGCTTGGGCGGCTTGGCGGGCTTCACGGGCTCCTTGCCCCAGAGACTCCGGCGCGGGTGCGGCGGCTTGGGCGCGAGCAGGGCTTGCGGCGGCAGGGGCTTGCCCACCGAAGCGCGACGCAGCAGCTGGAGCTTGTCATTCGCGGGCAGCAGGTACAAGTGCTCGGTTTTGCGCCCCGGGGTCAGGTGGAGGAAGATCTCGTCGCGCAGCACTGCGGAAGCAACGACCGGATCCTGCGCGTGGTCCCGGTCAAGCGCCTGAAACTTGTCAAACTCACCCTGGTCGATGACCGCGTGCTCTTCCAACCAGCCAACCTTGCCCTCCGCCGTCCTGACCTGGTAGAACCGGCGGTCGTGCTGCAGCACCGTGAGCTTTTCGCCGTTATGAATATCGGCCACGTGGTTGGAGATGGCGGCCAGGCGGTCGCGGATGTAGGTGCCCCTGGAAATCACGTAGACATGGCCCTCGGCCCCATCGCGGTGCAGGCGGCCGCACCCCGGCAGCAGACAGGCGCCAGTGAGCAGGAGAGCGAAAGCTGGAAGAGATCGGGGGGTCAACACGGGTCCGACCCAGCATAGCATTCAGCCCCTTCACGGCCCGCGCCGGCCTCCGGGGTTAGGGGGTGGTCGCAAGCCCGGTGGCGCCGGCCGGCGACACGCTCCCGGTACTCGCGGTACCGGTTGAAACCAGTGCGCCCGGCGTGGGATCCGTTGCTGCCCCGATCGAAAACGCCTGGAGATCGGGCGAGCCGCCGGCACAGGCCGCGACCAGGTACCCTCCGGAGCTATCCTCGGCCAGCGAGTACGGGCTGGTTCCGGTGGTGAACGGGGAGCCGGCGAGCTCTGTCAGGGAGCCGGCGGTCGAGAGGGCAAAACCGCTGATGGTGTCGGTCGTCGAGTTCGAAACGTAAACATACGCGCCGGTCTTGTCGACCAGCACCGATTTCGCGCCGAGACCCGTGGGATAGGGCGTCCCCACCGGGTTGAGCGTGCCGTTCGCGTTGATCGCGAAGACACGGACCCCGTTCGTGCCGGTCTCCGCGACGAACAGGTACTTGCCCTGGGGGTCGACCGCGATACCCTGGTCGGCATAGCTGTTGCCCAGCGGCTGCAGAAGTACGTTGTACTTCTGCAAACTGCCGCCGGAGCTGCCGCCAGGGGTAAAGCTTATTTCATCGACGCCACCGGTGCCGAGCGCCGCAAACACCTGCGTGCCGTTCGGAGCAAACACGATCTGGGAAGCGGTACCGTTGTCGAGCTGAAGCTGCGTCCCCACTTGTGTCAACACGCCGGTCGATTGATTGATCTGGAACACATACACCACCGGCGCGGTCGTGTTGCCGGTGGCCGCTCCCAGGTTCGCCAGCACCAGCAGCCATTGCCCGGTCGGGTCGACTGTCATGGAGCTCAC
>CAXTSA010000366.1:476-3290 GCA_964246755.1 uncultured Acidobacteriaceae bacterium | reverse complement strand
CTTACACCGTGAGTGTCCTCGAAACGAAAGCAGCGAGTGCCCGTGCGGAGGCTGCAGGTGTGGCCATACAGGACGGAGGGAGGACGTCGCTGACCGTGAAACTCGACTTGCATACAGCAAAGCCCGGGCTCTATTACCTATCGACAACTCACGGCACGGATGCAGCTGCCTACTATTACCCTCTGCAGATAACCAAGTGAAGACGGTCGGTGCCGATCCTTTCTTCCGGCGGGCATGGGCCAGCTTCTGTCGAGGAGCGGCACCGACTTCGAGAAAACTCCTCTACAGCCGGCTTCGTACCAATTCGACAGCCCTCTCCAACTGGCGGTCCACGTCCGCTTTTCGTTCCCTCCAGTCAAAAGGGACCAGAACATCGGGCGGGATGGGCGCTCCTTCGAGAACGCCTCCAGACCAGGTGTGATAGGCGCCTACAGGAAGCGCGAGACGATACCCTTGTCCGACCTTCACCGATGTGGCCGAGAGCAAGCGTCCCGCTGTGTTTTCGCCCACGACCGTAGCCAGTTTGTTGTCTTTGGCGAAAGCCACAATCATTTCGGCGGCGCTGGCGGTATGGCGATCGACCAAGAGCACGATGTTGCCCTGGAAACTCCGCGAGCCTAGCCCTTCCGTTTCGAGCACGATCGGTGCCTTCTTGAGCATGGCAGGCAAAAAGCGCAAAGAAAGGAGCCAGAGACCACTCTTCTTCGATGGGATGGAGTCAAAACGAACAAAGCCGTTCTTCTCCTCTGCGAGCTCGCGGCCCTGCCAGTGACGCCGCAACGAGAAGCCGACTGGAATCTTATCCGGCGTCAGGAGGCTCATCACACGCAACGCACCCACTCCTCCGCCCGTGATCCCTCTCAAGTCCAGCACGAGTCCCTTGACGCCTTCCAATTCTGCGGCTGCTGCCGAGATCTGATTGGCAACGTCCACGCCAATGGTTCCGGGGAACATGGCCACCTTCAGGTAGCCCAGATTGCTATCGAGACGCTTTGCTTCCACCAGAGTTGGCTCGATGAAGTGAAGCTTCTTGCCTTTTGGTCGCGCTACCTCGATCCGAGCTGATTCAGACTCTCCGGACGTCTTGGCAATCTCAATCTCGGATGTGGTGCCCATCGGGAACACTGGATGCTGAGGTGGAACGACCTGCTTTCCATTCACCGACAGGAGAACGTCACCTGGCACGATGCCCGCGGTGGCAGCCGCTCCGCCGGAATGCACACCTTGGAAGACCCAACGCCGACCATGTTCCGTCTCTTCTTCCAGGTAGGTGGCGCTCAAGGCTGCGCGGCTTGATGCCCTGTGAGCGGAACTGTGAAAGAAGCCGAAGTGAGACGCCTTGAGTTGCTTAAGCAGCTCCGAAACCGCCTCTTCGAAAGCATCAGGGGATTGCGCTTGCTCGATCTTTGGACGGTGTGTTTCGACCGCCCTTTCCCACGCCGCATCGAGCAGTTCGGGTTTGTAGAACTTCGTTTTGATTGTGGCGAGAACCTTATCCAGGATCTCGTGCCTCGTCTGGTCAGTCAGTGCTGGCGATTTCTGCATGCTCCTCAAGCTCTCGACGGATTCAGCGACCAATTCCAGAGATAGATGCCGAAGCGGTCGAAGAAGGCACACCAAGCGGAAACAGGGCGCTGTCCGGATCGCCGACAATCTCGAAGCTAGCCCAATAGTACGGAGCAGCGCCGGTCTCGGAGAGATCCGCTTGAGCTTGCCGGAGCGCTTCCCCCTTCTCCGTTCCGGAAGCCAACCGTGCATAGAACTCAGCCATCAACCGCGCCGTAGCTTGATCGTTGAGCTCCCACAGCGTAGACACCACAGTCTTGGCGCCGGCCTCGATGAAGGCATTTGCGATGTTCGACACACCCGCCTGCCCTGTTGGCCCAATTCCCGTATCGCAAGCGGAAAGAGTGACCAGGCTGGCATTTAGACTCAGCCGACGAATCTCTCTGACCTGCAGCAACCCGTCATCGCCTCCCCTTTCGGGAGCGAAGACAAGGGCAGATCGATCGGGATAGTTGAGGTCAGCGTATCCGTGGAGGGCCAGGTGGAGCACCTCAAACGAACCGAGCGGCAAGCTCTTGAACCTGGTCTCGGTGGCATCGGCACCCAGGAGAACGGTACTTGGCTTCGGGAGATCCGCTCCGGCGCTTTCTACCTCCTGACGGCTCTCAGGGAGGGCAAGAAACTCTTCCTCTTCAGGTCCTTCGAAGGCTCGCCTGGCGAATACCAATGGGGATGAAGGCCGAGTCCAGGCAGCAACTCCCACATAGGGCAAGCGGCCCTTCTCAGACCCGGGTCGTGTTCTGATCAAGTGCAGGACAGTACCTGAGGGAACAGTGCTCACAACGTGATCCGCGACCACGTAGGAATCGCCGTCCATCAGAGCGGCAAAGGGCAGCAGCGACAGCTTCCCGTCAGGCACGACGATGATACAGTGTTTCGTTCTGTACTCTGGCGCGGGCTGGAGCACTTTGTTGAACAAGGTTCTGGCGAGGGTCGTATCCACCTTGCCTTTGCTGAGGAGTTTCCGGTACGCCTCTGCTGCGTTCTCGATCTCACGCCGCGGCCCCAAGGCGTAGCGTTCGACCGTCGAATGCGTCACCGCAAGGACATACGACTGGGTGTCGTCAAGCGAATACTCCAACACAACTTCCTCGTCGTTCAAAGTGTGCTGCAGCTCGCTCAACGCGACAGGTGCGATGGCGGTCCGTTGCGCAAGGGCACTGTTCTCGAAACCGGCTTCCGTGGTGTTGATTTTTCTCAGCAGTTGGGAGCGCTTCGATTCGTCGTCCGTCTGAAGCAGCTGGGTAT
>CAXTSA010000366.1:0-466 GCA_964246755.1 uncultured Acidobacteriaceae bacterium | reverse complement strand
GAGTGGGATCGATCGCTTGATGATGTTCGAGAGCCTGCCCCTCGATGCGCCCACGAGCTTTTTCAAGAACGTGGAACGCCTCCGGGTACTTCTTCTGATCGCATAGCAGGTTGAAGAAGCCGGAGTAAACGTTCCCCAGCTGGGCGATGAGATCCCGCTCTATGCCGGGCGTTGGGGCACGAACCAGAAAGGCGTCGATCAAGTCCGCTGCCTTCTGGTACAGGCTCTGCGCTTCCTTCGCTCGACCGAGCCGAGCAAGGATCTCGGCCTTTCGGGCGAGGAGCCTGGGTTTCAGATATACCTCTTCCGGTATGTGTTTACTTGCGTTTAGTGCGCGATCAACAGTGGAAAGGGCGAGGGGAAACTGGTTGGTTGATTCATAGACGCCTGCCAACTGGTCGCCAATCTGCATCACACCGCGCCAGTAGCCTACATCCTCAGCCTGTTCCATTGCTCCGCTGTACGC
>CAXTSA010000365.1:0-3291 GCA_964246755.1 uncultured Acidobacteriaceae bacterium | reverse complement strand
CGTGACGAGCGTGCGAACCGGCCGGTGGAGTAGATTGCCGACAACGAGTTTGTTCATAGGGAAGAGTTTGCCCCGCGCCACGCAGCAGGCGATTCGAGCTTAAAGGCGCTGCTTGAGTCTAGCAAAGGCTCGGGATGATGCACTTGAACCTCGGAATGCCACCCGCCTTTGGCAAACGAGTATGAAAGTTACTGGATGCTTTGACGCCGGACGCAAAAGAGCACTAATGTAAGGGCAAAGGCAGCTACCCAAGCCAAGGAATCTTGTGAGCATGGGACAGTTTGGACAGGACCTGCGCAGGGAGCGCGAAGCCCGCGGGGTGGCGCTTGAAAGCATCTCGGGCGTGACCAAGATCAGCGGCCGGCACCTCCACGCGCTCGAGGAAGAGCGATTTACCGCGCTGCCGGGCGGCGTGCTCAACAAGGGAATCGTGCGGGGATATGCGCGCGCCTGCGGCATGGACGAGGATGCGTGGGTGGGCCGATACCTTTCGGCCTACCACCAGAGCGGGCAGATCAAGGACGACGATCAGAGCTGGATGGAGTTTGCCCAGAACGTGGGCAAAGCCCGCAAGGGAGACGACGTGGAGCCGGACAAGCGCCTGCGCTGGGCCGGGGTCGCGGTATTTCTGCTGTTGCTGCTGGTTTTCGCCTGGTATGTCGCGACGTTCGTGCAGGCCCGCTCTGCCGAACTGGCGCCCGGCCACTCAAACCCGCTTTGCCTTGTCACGCGATCCCAGACCTCCAACTCGCCAGCCGTCGCTCTATGACTGCGTTGCGGCCTCGCCTAAGCAGATGCCTGGGGTGGCCACTCGCCGGAACAGGTGCATGCTGGCCGCGGCGCTATCCGGGTACGCTTCGCGGAGCGAGCCGAACTCTGGCTGTCGGGTGATTGCCGCGAACGCCTCTACGCTCTCGAATACGTCGTAATCGAGGAACATTGGGCTGGCGCTGATGCCTTGGTGCAACTGTGCGGAGATGTATCCGGGCTGCTTAAGATTTTTCTCGCCTTCTTTGGGCGGCATACATGCCGCATGCGTTTGCAGCGCCGCGATCCGAGCCTCGGCATAGCCGAGTTGGATAAGCGGAAAGCCGTGGACCATCTCCTGCAGAAGCACATTTGTGACTTGCAGGCCACGTTTTCCGCTCGAAGTGTCCGGAAGTGGAAGCTGGGTCCGGTTCCGGACGTAACCGTCGGGCGGGATTCCGCTTCCGCGTTTGGGAGTTGGCGGTTAGCCTAGGACAACATGGTACTTTCCGCAACGGAGCCGCGTAGCATCGCCATTGCCGTCGCCCTGATCGTGGGGCTGCCGCTGCTGCTGGCCTTGCTTTGGCGGGCGCGGCACTCGCGCTATCCCGCGCTGCTATACACCTGTGCCGGCGCCCTGGCGCTGCTGCATGCGGTGTGGATTGTCGGCCTGCTGACCAGCCTGCACTTCTCCTCCGGCTTTGCCACGCTTATCCTGCTGACCTTTCCCTGGAGCTTTTCTGTCACCACGAACATGAGCATGGCCGGCTTCGATACACTCCACGACCTGCTGCTGAACTACGCGCGCTTTGTGCTGGGCTTCGGCGGGCTCCAGTGCCTGCTGCTGACGCTATTTGTGTGGGAGCTCAGGCCGGCACCGCGCCCGCGCCACGCAGCCAGCCGGAGCTCGCACCGCTCCCGCTCCGCTGGCCCCTAAAGCCCTTCAGGCTGGGCTTGCTGCCCCTCGGCCCTCCCGTTTTGCCCCCGGCTTGCGCGCTCAGGTAGCATGGGTAGCTGGCAGCGTCGCTGGGCCGGCTTCCTGCACCGATGCCGCTGGCCCGCCGAGCCCCTTCCTGCGTTCGCGGCATCTCTCCTCATGAGGAAAGGCGCTCGAACCGGAATGGACCGGTCCCGCTCGCCACCCGGAGGAAGTACCCATTGCCACCACGCGATAAGTTTCTCTTTACCTCGGAGTCGGTCACCGAGGGTCACCCCGATAAGATCGCCGATCAGATCTCCGACGCCATCCTGGATGCCTGCCTGGAACAGGATCCGTACTCGCGCGTCGCCTGCGAAACCCTCACCGCCACCGGCCTGGTTGTCATTGCCGGCGAGATCACGACCAAGGCCTACGTCGATTTCCAGACGCTGGTCCGGGGAGTGGTCAACGAGATTGGCTACAACGATGCCGGCTACGGCTTTGATTGCAACACCTGCGCCGTCATTTCTTCGATTAACAAGCAGTCCGGCGACATCGCCATGGGCGTGGACACCGGCGGCGCCGGCGACCAGGGCATGATGTTCGGCTTCGCCACAAACGAAACGGCCGAGCTGATGCCGCTGCCCATCTCTCTCGCGCACAAGCTAGCGCGGCGGTTGAGCGAGGTTCGCAAGAGCGGGCAGCTACCCTACCTGCGACCCGACGGCAAAAGCCAGGTCACGGTCGAGTACGATGAGCGCGGCAAGCCGGTACGCGTGGACGCGGTCGTCATCTCGACCCAGCACGCGGACTCGGTCGCAACCGAAACCCTGCGTGCCGACGTGCTCAAGGATGTGATCCAGGTCGTCATCCCGGCGGAGCTGCTCGACGCAGATACGAAATACCACATCAACCCCACGGGACGCTTTGTTATCGGCGGCCCGATGGGCGATACAGGGCTAACCGGCCGCAAGATCATCGTGGATACGTATGGCGGCATGGGCCGGCATGGCGGGGGCGCGTTCTCCGGTAAAGACCCGACAAAGGTCGACCGCTCGGCGGCGTACATGGCTCGCTATATCGCGAAGAATATGGTCGCGGCGGGCCTGGCAGACCGTTGCGAAGTGCAGCTTGCCTATGCGATCGGCGTGGCCGAGCCGGTTTCCGTACTGATCGACACCTTCGGGACCGGGAAACTCCCCTAGAGCGAGTTGCAGCAGCTGGTTCGCGACCACTTCCAGTTGACGCCGAAAGGCATCATGGAATCGCTCGACCTGCGCAAGCCGATCTATCGCCAGACCGCTGCTTACGGGCACTTCGGCCGGACAGACGGCGAGTTCGGATGGGAGAAAACGGACAAAGCGCAGCTGTTGAAAGAGGCCGCGGCGGGCAAGGAGGTTGTGGGCGCGAAGTAAGGGCCCAAGCCCCTCATGCGAAAAGGCAGGCTGCCGGCCTGCCTTTTTTCGCGTCCGCTCCACGTCCGGCGTTAAAGCAAACTTTCGCTAAACCAACCGGGCAGAGCCTCTCTGTAGATTTTATCTAAGCGGCGGGGCAGCCTCGCCCGCAGCAAGTCTCCAGTCATTGGGCTTTTGCCTGCCGGACCATTTCGACCAGCACCTCTCTTG
>CAXTSA010000364.1:0-3298 GCA_964246755.1 uncultured Acidobacteriaceae bacterium | reverse complement strand
CCTTCAGGTTCGCTTGCAGGATCTGCCAATTCTCGTGTTGGCCCTTTGAGAACTCCATGTAGAGGCGCTGAAGTCCGTCATCGAAGCGACCAATGGCCTTGTCTTCGCTCACTCCGCGATAGCACTGCAGCCGCTCCACGTGCGTACCGGCCGCCGCGGCAACCGAGATCGCCAGCTGCGTCTTGCCCGAGCCTGCCGGGCCTTCGAGCAGGAGCGGCTTCTTTAGCTTGGCAGCGAGAAAGACTACCTGGGTCATCACCGGATCTACGAAGTAGCCGGTCGCGGTCAGCTTTTCGGAAAGATCTGCGAGAGAGTCAAACATCATGTGCCTCCGCGGTGGCTGCCGTGCTTGCAGCGATTTCGAAGAGTCGTACGCGGCGCAGGCTAGGCGCTTTTCTCAAGCGGTAGATAGCGCTGCTGCACAAGTCAGCCAGACTCGTAATCCAGACTGCGACAAACAAGAGAAGCAGCAGCCGAACCAGCAGAAAATCCGCGTACGCTCGCCATACGGCGACCCCATATCGAAAAGCCACCAAGAGATCAGAAGCGGTCAGTGCGACCGCAATGAGCAGGTATTTCCATTGCAGACCCATGCATCCTCCTCAAACGCGAAGCCAGCATGCGGCGGACCTGAAACTCCGTCAAATCTCACCCGCAATGGAGCCAGGGATCTCAAGATGAGAATTTGACCGAGATGGCAATCAGACCCAACATGCCGTTGTTGCCGATTCAACCGGCGCATGAGACCAGAGAGGAGAGTAGATATGGCGCTACTGCAGATGCCGGAGCGTATGCAAGTGTTGGACCCCTTGCTCACCGCCGACGAGGTCGCGGTGAGACTGAACGTGACAAGAGATTGGGTTTGGGACCACTCGTCCCGGCGATTGCCCTATCTGCCGGTGATCCGCATGAGTGACGGCGCGCTTCGCTACCGCGCCAGTCAGATCGACGAGTTTGTCAACGAGCGGGAGCGCGCCTCCGTCTTGCGCCGCAAGCGGCGGTAAACTGATGGCGGCCCGCTTATTCCCCACACAGAATTTGAGGAATAGATGGGAACTTCCTACCAGAAAGGATGGGGCTCGATCCGAGGCAAGAAGTGGTATGGCTACTTCCGCCGCGCTGTTCTCGACCCAGACACCAATCAACCGAAAACCGTCTCCACTCCTGTCGCTCTTGGGCTGAAAGCAGAGATGACCAAGTTCCAGGCACGAGAGAAGTTGGAGCGCGAAATCGCCAGACTCACCGGCCAGATCACTGAGGACGGAGTCGTCAAAAACGGCACGGTCACCTTTGGATGGTTTGTCCGGAACCGTTACCTGCCACTGAAGGAGGCGGACTGGAAGGAAGAGACTGCCAAGGTAAAGAAACACCTCATCCAGGCAGACCTTGTCGACGAATTCGAGAATATCCGGCTCGAAAACATCGACAAGCTCGTTCTTCAGATCCACCTTAACAAGCTGGCCAAAACACGATCGAAGGACAGAGTGCTGCAGATCGGATCCTACATGCGGGCTATCTTTGCGGAAGCGGTCGAACAAGACTTCCTGCCCAAGGATCCTGCTCGAACGGTGAAGACACCGTCCGAGTTGCGGGAAACCGATAAAACGACGCTCACCTGGGATCAGCTCCGTGCAGCGTTGGCCAGGCTCTCGTTTCGGGATTGGATACTACTCAAGCTCGACATGTCGAATGCGCTTCGGCCCGGCGAGTTGTTCGGCCTGAGATGGAAGCGCCTTGATCCAGATCGCTGTCTGATCGTTATCTACAAGGGCAAGATCCGTTCCTGGGGCAAGACCAAGGGCAGTCTGACCCAGGTTGCGATCGCCAAGCAGTTGGCTGCGGAACTGGTTGAGTGGCGAAGGCAATGTCCTGATCCATCCCCTGAAGCGTTCATGTTTGCGAACGCGAAGGGAGGGTTCATGGACTCGAGCAACTACCGCAAGCGCGTGCTTCACAAGCTGGCGAAGGACCTCGGATTGCCGAAGTTCACCTTCCAGGTGATCCGTCGCACGATCGCCACCCTAGCCAAGGACAAGGGACACGTGAAAGACATCCAGGGCATGATGCGGCACTCTCGTGTCGCAACGACCACGGATGTCTATATGCAGTCGCTCGAAGAGGGCGTCCGTTCCACGGTGGATTCCATTCACCAGGAACTGACCGGCACCTTCGGCTCGAGTCCTGAGCCAACGTTGGCGGGAGACCGGAAGGCGAACACCGCGCCTCCCGAGAATGTTGCCAATGCAGGAGAAGGGCTCGCCTTCACACCTGTACATGCGAAACCGGGCGCAGGCGGAGCGTTGAAAAAGCCGGTCCGTGGTGTGGTTTTGGAATTTGCGACAAGGATGCGACAAAGTCGCGGAAGGGAGGTGCTTCTAAATGATTGAAATGATTGGTGGACCTGATCGGGATCGAACCGATGACCTCTTCCATGCCATGGAAGCGCGCTCCCAACTGCGCCACAGGCCCACACTGCTTGCGGGGGTGCAGGCTTTATTCTGCCCGTGGCTGGCCTGTTCGTCAACTCTCCTTAGCCGTCGCGTTCCCGCAGGTACTCGTCGATCGCGCTGCTGAGTGTACCCTGCGCTTCAAGAATAAAGTCGATCGCATCCCGGCCGGCGCCGCGTCCGCCCTTGGAAGGCGTTATCCAGTGCGCTGCTGCGCGCACCTGTGGGCGAGCGTCGGCGACAGCCAACGCCAGCCCGCAGGCGCGCATTACCGGCAGGTCAATCACGTCATCGCCCAGGTAGGCTACCTGCTCCAGCGTGAAATTTTCCTGCGATAAGATCTCGCGCACCGCGGCCATTTTGTTCGCGGTCCCCTGGTAGACGTGCTTGAGACGCATGTCGCGAGCGCGTAATGCAACTGCTTCAGAAATTCGCTTGGTGATGATAGCGCACTCGATACCGCCAAACCGTGCGAGCGAAACGCCCGAGCCGTCGTGCGCGTGAAACCCCTTCGCCTCGAGCATTGTCGTCGAATGCATGGCATAGCCGCCCTGGCTCTCCATCGCAGCGGTGTGCTCGCTCGTAGTGCGGTGCGCATCCGCCGTTGTTGGAAACAGCCAGATGCCCCCATCGGTTAACACGCCGTCCACATCAAAAACGATCAACCGGATGCGGCGGGCACGTTCTTCGGCTGTCGGGCTCTCAGGCATATCTGGATTGTAACGGCGGCGCTTTCGTTACCGGCCTGGCGAAGAAGCGGGGAAAGTCCGCGTAGAATCTGGAGCATGCGTTCCCCATGCTCCCAAGCTGTGTCGGCGGGCGAGTCGACCGCAGTCGCCGACACGCTGGGC
>CAXTSA010000363.1:0-3314 GCA_964246755.1 uncultured Acidobacteriaceae bacterium | reverse complement strand
CGCGGTACCTGGTGGCCGAGGCGGACGAGAGCGACCGCTCGTTCCTCAAGCTGTCGCCGATTCTGGCGGTGGTCACAAATTTAGATCGCGAGCATATGGACTGTTACCGCGACATGGCCGATATAGAGGATGCGTTTGTCGACTTTATGGACCGGGTGCCGTTTTACGGCGCGGTGGTAGCCTGCTGCGACAATGAACGGCTGAGCGCGCTTCTGCCACGGGTGCGGCGCCGGGTGTTTACCTATGGCGCCAGTTCGCAGGCGGATTATGTTGTGCGCCCGCTGCCGTTCGCGGCTGCGCGGGGCAGAGCGGGCGAGATGCCGGTGCGTTCACGGTTCGAAGTGGTCGCGGACGGCAACGTGCTGGGGCCTTTTGAATTGCTGGTTCCAGGGCTGCATAACGTGTTGAATGCGACGGCGGCGGTGGCCATCGCGCACCAGCTTGAGGTAGGGGAGGTGGACATAGTCGGGGGGCTGCGACAGTTCCGGGGGGTCGACCGGCGCTTCCAGACGAAAGGCTGTGTGCGGGGAGTAACGGTGATTGACGACTACGGGCATCACCCGACGGAGATCGAGGCCACGCTGCGGGCGGCGGAGGAGTGCGGCTACGGCCGGGTGCACGTGATTTTCCAGCCGCACCGCTACACGCGGACGCGGGATCTGATGGCGGAGTTTGCCAGGGCGTTTGTCGGCGCGGCCTCGGTGGAGGTACTCGATATCTATCCGGCTAGCGAGCAGCCGATCCCCGGTGTGGATACGGAGGCGCTGGTGCGAGCCGCGGCGCAGCCCGGGATGGTGCATGCGCGCAGCTTCGGGGAGGCGGCGGAGCGTGTCGCGGTGCGGGCCGAAAGCGGCGATGCCGTGCTGACACTTGGGGCGGGCAGCGTTTCGCAGGCTGCCCCGTTGGTGCTGGAGGCGCTGCGGGCGGGCTTTGCCGCGGTTCCGGTTGCGGCGATTTATAGCAATTCTCGTATAGGTGTAGAGGGCGAGGATGGATGATGTGTGGCTTTTCTTAACGGAAAAGCCACGTTGGGCATAGCTGGTCTCTCCACGTGTGTACGAGAACTGCTGTAAAGGAGCTTCCCGGTGAGGGACGTTACCAGAGTGGGTCTGCAGCCGCTTTTTCCAATGATCTTTTACCGGGAGGCGCGCCATGACGAGCTATAGTCAGGGTGGCGATTCTCACGACCTGGCTCGGGCGTGGCAAAACTGAACTCCAATGGATGGACAAGCCGCTCCGCCGTTCCCTCCCCGCTCGCATCGGCGATAGCGGAGGAGGACGACGCTTTCCTGCGCCCTGTCTCCGCTCCGATGCCTCGGCGCAAGGCGCGCCGGGCAGCTGGGCTAGATGGCGGGGGAGAGTATGTCCCGAACTATGACCCGAAGTACGTGCCGAACTCCGACCCCGAGGTTGACGCTGCGTCCAACCGCGGGCGGAACAAGGGCGGGGACGTGGAGCAGTTTTTGCGCGGGCGCCGTCGCGTTTCGCCGCGGGGAGGCAGCCGATTCCGCGCGCTCGCGCGGACCCGGTTGGGCCGGGTCCTGCTGCTCACGGCGGTTTTGCTGGTGCTGGCAGCCCTGGGCGCCTGCGGGTGGGCGATCCGGTCGTTTCTGGAGCACGACGGGCATTTTCGGATTGATTCGTCTGCCTCGATTGAGGCGGAAGGCAATAACGAGCTGAGCCGCGGGGAGCTGGTGAAGGTATTCGGCTCCGACATTGGACGGAACGTCTTTTTTGTACCGCTCGCCCGCCGCGAGGCCGCGCTCGAAGCGTCGCCCTGGGTCCGGCACGCGACGGTGATGCGGGTGCTGCCGAACACGATCCGCGTAACGATTGAGGAGCGTGTGCCCGTGGCGTTTGTGCGCGTGGGCCGGCAGATCGAACTGGTGGACGGGGAAGGCGTGCTGCTGAGTATGACGCCGGCGACGCTGGCGCAGCGGCATTATTCCTTTCCGGTGGTCGTGGGGCTGGACCCGGCGAGCCCGCCGGGCGCCCGGGCTGAGCGCATGCATCTTTTCAGGAGCTTTGTTTCTGCTCTGGATAGCGGGGGAGGACGGATCACCTCGCAGCTGAGCGAGGTGGACCTGAGCGATTTGGACGACGTACGCGCCGTGGTCCCGGCCGAGGGCACCGATATCCTGCTGCATTTCGGCGACAGCGACTTTCTGGAACGCTATCGCTCGTACCAGGAGCACCTGGGGGAGTGGCGGCAGCAGTACCCTCATTTAAGCGCGGTGGACCTGCGCTATGACCGGCAGGTGGTTTTGAAGATGGCCGACGCGGCTGAGGCGGATGAGACGGCCGAGCGGAAACCGCTCTCTGAGCCGGTTCTCCATGCCGGGCAGGGAGCTCGCGTCTTGGCGAAATCGCCTGAACGGAAGGCTGCTCCGGCAGTTGCGAGACGCAGCAGGAGGCCGGCGACGAAGCACCCGAACGCCGCGGCAGGCACCTGGTATACGGAGCGAGCCGGCGCACACGGACGAGTCCGCTGGGTTGCGCACCCCGCTGCGCACCCCACTGCGCACCCTGTGCCAAATGACGGGAGATCTCCTCAATGACCCCGAAGCAGGAAGAGGTGTTAGCTGTACTCGACGTAGGCAGCGCGCACACGCGGATGCTGGTGGCTGCACTGCATGAAGGCTCCTTACGCTACCGAGGCCACGGCACGGCGCCCACCGCGGGGGTGCGTCGCGGGGTGATTGCAGACCTGAAACCGGCGACCGAGGCGATCAACCAGGCTTCGGTGATTGCCGAAGCGGCCTCGCAGGCGGTCATTGAGCGGTGCGTCGCCGGGATCGGGGGGGCGCATGTGCGCGGGGTCAACGCGCAGGGCGGCATCGCGCTCGGCTCGAAGATGCGCGAGATCACGAAGGAAGACGTGCGGGCGGCGGCGGATCGGGCCCGGGCGATCTCGCTTCCCGGCGACCGCGAGGTGCTGCATCTGCTGCCGAGGCATTTTCTGCTGGACGAGGTGCCGGGGATCCACGACCCGGTCGGCATGGTGGGACACCAACTGGAGGTTTCGCTGCACCTGGCGACCTGCTCGGCGAGCGCGCACCAGAGCCTGGTGACCTGTGCCAACAAGGCCGGGCTTGAGGTGACGGAGACAGTATATGAGGCGCTCGCCGGCGCGGAGAGCTCGTTGAGCGCGGACGAGCGGGAGCTGGGCACCTGTCTGATCGATATCGGCGCGGGTTCGACCGAGTTGATTGTCTATTTTGAGGGCGCTGTGGTGTACACGGCGGTGGTGCCGATCGGCGGCGACCACTTTACCAATGACCTGGCGGTGGGGCAGCACCTGGGCATTCCGGAGG
>CAXTSA010000362.1:0-3323 GCA_964246755.1 uncultured Acidobacteriaceae bacterium | reverse complement strand
CTCGCCGATAGGGGCGGTCGGAGGTATTGGCGTCGAGGGTATCGGCGACGGCGAAGATGCGTGCGCCGAGAGGGATTTCTTCGCCCCGGAGCCGGCGCGGGTAGCCGCCGCCGTCGAAATGTTCCTGGTGGCTGTAGACGATGTCGGCGGCTTCCTTGAGGAAGGGGATTTTGCGGACGATCTGGTAGCCGGAGAGGCAGTGCCGGCGCATGATGACCTGCTCGTCGGGGTCGAGGCGGCCGGGTTTGAGCAGGATGGCGTCGGGGATGGCCATCTTGCCGATGTCGTGGAGGAACGCCCCGTGCTTGACGGTTTTGATGTCGGCCGGGTCAACGCCCATGGAACGGGCGAGCGCGATGGTGTAGGCGGTGACGCGGCGGGAGTGGCCCTCGGTTTCGGAGTCTTTAAGGTCGAGCGCGTCGCCGAGGGCTTCGAGGGTGGTGTCGTAGGAGCGTTCGAGGTCGAACATGGCCTCGCGCAGGAGGCTGGTTCGGGCTTCGACGAGATGCTCGAGGCTATTGCGATAGGTGGTGTTGCGGCGGGCGACGTTGCCGAAGGCGACGCCGCGCTCGATGGCTTCGAGCAAAGAGCGTTCCTCGAAGGGCTTGAGCAGGACGTCGAAGGCGCCTCCGCGCATGGCGGCGATGGCGGTGGAGACCTCGTGCACGGCGGTGACCATGATGACGGGGGTCTGGAGCTGGCGGCCGCGGACCTGCTCGAGGAGCTTGAGGCCGTCGGAGCCTTCCATTATGAGGTCTGTCAGGATGAGGTCGACGCCTTTGACGGCAAGCGCGCGGAGGGCATCCTCGCCGTTGCGCGCGCTCTCGACTTCGTAGCCTTCCCGGCGCAGCAGGCTGACCAGCAGTGTGCGCGCAAGCTGCTCGTCATCGACGACGAGAATCTTTTCCCCTGCCATGAACTCCGCTCCCCGCGCTTTGCCTGTCGATGCCGGCGCATGCGGTCTGCTTAAGAGAGTGCCACAACCGGGGCGAGTTTGCCCGAAAGTTTCTCGCGTGGGTTACCTGATCGATATTCCGGACGAAAATGCGACACTGGAGACGGGCAAGGGTGCTCTGCGGCTGCGCTGGAGAGGGCTGTTTTCTTCTCTGATCGGTAACGAACATCGTGTCCCCGCGCCCATTGTTTACAGTGACATGCAGCAGGTGTATTGTTGCATCCGCATACGGCCGCACATGTTTACTGTGCGGTAGCTTTTGGACCACTTCCCCAGGGTCGATGAGTCATAACAGAGAAGATAAAAGAGGAGCCGTACTTGTTTGATTTCGAACGGCAATTTCGTGGAACGCAGAGAACGGTTTTAGCGGAGGCGCAGGAGCTGACCGCTGAGCAGAAACAGAGGGACGTGTACGAAGCGCACCGGCACCGGGTGTTCTCCGTGTCCTATTACATGACGGCCAATGAGATGGAGGCGGAAGAGATTTTGACCGGGACGTTTGTGCAGGCGTTCGCGGCGGCGCCGCAGCCGGATGCGCGCGGGGTGGACCGGGCGCTGCTGGGGGAGTTGGAGCGGCGGTTTTCGCTGGCTCCGTCGGCCCCGGCGAGAGCTGAGGAGAGTGCGCGATTGGAACGGGGCCAGGTGCGGCGGACGGACCTGGAGGAAGCGGTGGCGATGCTGCCGCCGCGGGAGCGGCTGGTGTTCCTGCTGCGCGACGTGGAGAGTTACCCGGCGGGGAAGATTGCCGGGCTGCTTGGCTGCGAGGAGGCGGAGGTGCTGACG
The DNA here is from genome assembly GCA_964246755.1 of uncultured Acidobacteriaceae bacterium. GTDB lineage: Bacteria > Acidobacteriota > Terriglobia > Terriglobales > Acidobacteriaceae > EB88. The sequence continues at coordinate 1,585 of CAXTSA010000362.1, read as the reverse complement.
ACGATGATTTCAGCGCGGATCCGGATGCGCAACGCGCTGAGCCGGCTGCGGGCGCGGGAGTCGATGCCGCCTCGGCGGGAGAGTGCCGGGCTGGAAGGGGCGCTGGCCGGGGCGTGAGGGCGGAGCGGGGAGCGGCCTGAGCGCTAGCGGCTGGTTCCCGGGGAGCCGGTACGCGCCCGGCGCCTGGAGGCCCAGCCTTCCTTGTTGACCTGGCGGGCTCGGCCGAGCGCCAGAGCGTTTTCCGGAACGTCCTCCGTGATGCAAGAGGCGGCGGCGACGTAGGCGCCGTTGCCTACCGTCAGGGGCGCGACCAGGACGGAGTCGCTGCCTATGAAGACACCTTCGCCGATGGTGGTTTTGTGTTTGGCCGTGCCGTCGTAGTTGCACACGATGGTGCCGGCGCCGATGTTTGCGCCGGCGCCGATCTCGGTGTCGCCGAGGTAGGCGAGGTGGTTGGCCTTGGCGCCGGGGCCGATGTGGGTCTTCTTAAGCTCGACGAAGTTGCCGATGTGGGCGCCTTGCTCGACGAGGCTTTCGGGGCGGACGTGTGCGTAGGGGCCGAGCAGGGCGCCGTCGCGGATCTCAGAGTCGGCGAGGATACAGCCCTGGCGGATGAGCACGCCGTCGCCGAGCCGGGTGTTTTCAAGCACGGAGTAGGAGCGGACGGTGGAGCCGCTGCCGATGGTGGTCTTGCCCAGCAGTTGCACGAAGGGCTCGATCACGGTGTCGGGGGCGATTTCGACCTCGGCGTCGATGACGACGGTGTGCGGCTGGAAGATGGTGACGCCGGCGGACATGTGGCGCTCGGCGGTTCGCTTGCGCAGAGCGGTGTCGAGCTCCATTATCTCGGCAATGGTGTTGGCGCCGAGGATCTCCGTGGCGGAGTTGGCGCGCATGGCGAGAACGCGCTCGCCGGCGTTCGACAGCAAGGCGGCCATGTCGGTGAGGTAGAGTTCACCGTGGGCATTGTCGGCGTCGAGCTCGCCGATGTGGGCAGACAGGCGGGCGGTTGAGAAGGCGTAGATGCCGGAGTTGATCTCGCGGTGAGGCTCGTCGTCGGGGGCGAGGGCTTTCTGCTCGACGATGCGCTTGACTTCCGGGGCATCCGGGGATGTGCGGAGGACGCGGCCGTAGCCGAAGGGTTGGTCGAGCTCGGCGGTGAGGATGGTCATGGCGGCGCGCTCGGCGATGTGGAAGTCGCGTAGCGCGGCGATGGTGCAGGTTTGAAGCAGGGGGACGTCGCCTGAGAGGACGAGCACGTCGGCGTAGTCGCGCAGGGCGGGCAGGGCCTGCGCGACGGCGTGGCCGGTGCCCTTCTGCTCAGGCTGCTCGACGAAGCGGACGCCGGAGGGGGCGGCGGCGGCGCGTACCGCTTCGGCTTCGTGCCCGATGATGACGTAGATGTCGGTCGCGGGGACGATTTGGAGGGCTGCGTCGATGACGTGGAGCAGCAGCGGTTTGCCACCGATGGAGTGCAGCACCTTGGGGCGCTTGGAGCGGAGGCGGGTGCCTTTACCGGCGGCGAGGATTGCGATTGCGATTGCCATGGGGGGCGGCCTTTCTGTCGCGGGCGGTTGTGGTTCGG
>CAXTSA010000361.1:0-3370 GCA_964246755.1 uncultured Acidobacteriaceae bacterium | reverse complement strand
TCTACATAGTCGCCATGACCAAGGACGGCAGCGGCAACTACCACCACCGCATTCACTCCCTCAATCTCTCGACAGCCGCCGAGCAGTTCAACGGACCGGTGGAGGTGCAGGCGACCGTAAAAGGAACCGGTGCCGGCAGCAGCGGTGAAACCGTCACCTTCGATCCGAAGCAGTATAAGGATCGCCCCGCTCTGCTGCTGGCCAACGGCAACCTGTACACCAGCTGGGGCTCCCACTGCGACATCGCACCCTACGCCGGCTGGATGATGACCTACAACCAGACCACCCTGGCGCAAACCGCCGTGCTCGACTTTGTGCCGAACGGCAGCGACGCCGCCCCATGGAACGCGGGCGCGGGCCCGGCAGCCGACCCTCAGGGCGATGCCTACGTCTCCCTCGGCAACGGTACGTTCGACACCACGCTCAATCCCCAGGGTCTCCCCAGCCAGGGCGACTACGGCAATTCGCTCATCAAGGTTGCTTTCACAGGCAGCGCGCTGATTCCGACAGACTACTGGACGATGTTCAACTCCAACTCCGAATCGAACGTAGACGCGGACCTCGGCTCGGGCGGCCTGATGCTCCTGCCGGACCTTCAGGACGGCTCGGGTGCCACACGACACCTGATCGTCGCCGCGGGCAAGGACCACAACATCTACGTGGCCGATCGCGACAATATGGGCCACTACAACGCCTCTTCCAACAGCACGCTCTACCAGGAGCTGCCGAACGCCCTCTCCGGCGGCAGCTGGTCCAGCCCCGCCTACTTCAACTCGCGTGTGTTCTACGGCTCGGTCGGGCAAAACCTCGAATCGTTTACGGTCAACCAGGCAAAGCTGGTCCCCTCGCCGGTCCAGACCACGTCCACGACCTTCGCCTACCCGGGTACAACTCCCAGCGTCTCGGCTTATAACTCGACCGACGGCATCGTGTGGGCTAGCGAAAACACCAGCCCTGCCGTGCTGCATGCCTACGACGCCGAGAACCTGGGTACCGAGCTCTACAACAGCAACCAGGCTTCGGACTCTCGCGATCAATTCGGGACCGGCAACAAGTTCATCACGCCGACCATCGCCAATGGAAAGGTCTACGTCGGCACGACCAACAGCGTAGCCATCTTCGGCTTTGTCCGCCAAAGCGCGGCGCCGCTTCCCGACGGCGATTACACGCTCACCAATGCATCGAGCAATCTCGTCATGGACGACCCGAACTCCTCGACCAGTGCGGATACCGCGATGTTCCAGTGGCCGGCGAATGGGGGCGCGAACCAGGAATGGTTCTTCGCCTTCAACGGAAGCGGCTATTACACAATACAGAACGTGGCAAGCAAGCTCTTCCTGTCCGACGTGAACAGCAGCACCTCCCAAGGAATCTCGATCGCACAGGGGACACCCACCCACGACGACTCCCAGCTCTGGTCCCTGACCGCGACCGGCCAGGGATTCGTCATCAAGAACAAGGCCACCGGACTGGTCTTCGACGATAGAAACTTCGCCAAAGCCTCTGGCGCAAACATGATTCTCTGGTCCCCCAATGGGGGCAGCAATCAGGCTTGGGCAATTCGCTAAAGCAGTTTCACAGTAGGTGTACGGTAAGGCGCTACACTCCCTGCAGCTTTTCCGTCAAGAAAAGCTGCATTTCGCAGATCCCGGGTGCCCCACAGTAACTGTGAAAATGCTTTAAGGAGGCAGACTGCCGGTGAAACATAAACGAAAGGGCCCCGGCGTAAGCCAGGCCCTTTGCACTACATCGCCCGTCTCAAAAGAATTCCGCGCCGTAAACTCCGCTGCATTGCCCAACTTCTAACACTGACGCGGTGAGTCGTTCGTTCATTTACAAAGAATGTAATCCCGAACAAACGGTTGACGCTTGCGCAAGGGAGCTACCTTTCAGAACGTTACAGCGCGACCCCAACCCTCGAATATAGCGCTTAAGATGCATCACGATCTCAGACAGAGCCCCCGAGCCTGAAGCTTCTCGAGGCGTTCCGAATTCAGCGATCCTCACCAAGGCATACGCGTCCGTCCTCAGCTTCAAGGCACCGCGCGTCACCTACTGCTTAGAGCCGGGTACGACTTCTCCCGAACAGCAGGTAAAGGACCACAATCAGCAGAATGAGGCTGACGCCTCCTCCTCCGTAGTAGCCGACCCCAGGGCCCATGTAGTAGCCGCCGCCGCCGAAAAGTAGCAAAAGGATAATGAGAATGATGATGAGTGGCATGCGGCGAAGCATAGCACACTCATCAACGCACCTACAAAGCAGATTCGCCTTAAGCCCTCGAAACCCGCGCGCCTACTGCCGCCGCGCTGAGCGCACCGCTTCCTGTGCCAGTACCGGTCCATCCACAGGCATCGGGGGGATTTCCGCCGCAGCTGCAGCCCCGGCGATACCGAGTTTCTGCCGTACCGCCGTGTCGATCCGCAGGAACACGTCCCGGTTATCCTTCAGGAATTGCCGGACGTTCTCGCGGCCCTGCCCGATGCGCTCGCCGGAGTAGCTGTACCACGCGCCCGACTTGTCCACGACATTGTGAGTTACCGCAAGGTCCAGTACGTCGCCCTCGCGGGAAATCCCCTCGCCGTACAGAATGTCGAACTCGGCTTCGCGAAACGGCGCGGCGACCTTATTCTTTACGATCTTGACCTTGGTCCGCGACCCGACCACCTGGTCGCCTTCCTTGACTGCCGCGATGCGCCGAATATCGATACGTACCGACGAGTAGAACTTGAGCGCCTTGCCGCCGGTCGTCGTCTCCGGATTGCCGAACATCACGCCGATCTTCTCGCGGATCTGGTTGATGAAAATCAGGCAGGTCCGCGACTTCGACACGGTACCCGTCAGCTTGCGCAGAGCCTGCGACATCAGCCGGGCCTGCAGCCCCATGTGCGAATCGCCCATCTCGCCGTCCAGCTCGGCCTTCGGGACCAGCGCCGCAACCGAGTCGACCACCAGCACATCGACTGCGTTCGAACGCACCAAGGCTTCCACAATCTCGAGCGCCTGCTCGCCGTAATCCGGCTGCGACACCAGCAGATTGTCCGTGTCGACACCCAGCTTCTTCGCGTATCCAGGGTCCAGCGCATGCTCGGCATCGACGAACGCCGCCAGACCGCCCAATTTCTGCGCTTCCGCGATAATCTGCAGCGTAATTGTCGTTTTGCCGGAGGACTCCGGTCCGAAAATCTCGATCACCCGGCCCCGCGGAACGCCGCCGATGCCAAGTGCCGCGTCGAACGAGATCGATCCGGATGAGATCACCGAAATTGGGACGATCGCGTCCTTCGCCCCCAGGCGCATTACCGAGCCCTTGCCAAATTGCTTTTCTAACTGCTAACGGGCGGTTTCAATGGCTTTATTACGATCCTCTGC
>CAXTSA010000360.1:0-3376 GCA_964246755.1 uncultured Acidobacteriaceae bacterium | reverse complement strand
ACAGCCTTTGGGACCAGGAAGATATCTACGGGGCGATCGCCGTGTACAAGGCGCTCGCGCCCAAGGACCCACATCACGACCGGCTTTTTCTCGTCCTCGGCCCCTGGCACCATGGGCAGGAGATTGAGAATGCAGACTCGCTCGGCGCCATTCACTTCGGCAGCGATACCGGCCTCTACTTCCGGGAGCACATCCTCGCGCCCTTCCTTGCCCACTACCTGCACGATGACGCCCCTCCGGCGGGCATTGCGCCTGTCACGGCGTTTCAGACCGGGGTCAATCGCTGGCGGAACCTACAAACGTGGCCCTCAGGCTGCGACGCCCAATGCGCGCCGAGGCCGACGCCGCTTTATCTGGAGCCCGAAGGCAAACTGGCCTTTACCGCGTCCTCGGGGTCGTCACGCGGCGACGCATACGACGAATATATCTCCGACCCAAGCAAGCCCGTACCCTATCGCAGCCGGCCCAGCGAACCCATCGGCTACACCCCCAACCTCTCCTGGGTCCGCTGGCTGGTCGACGACCAGTGCGAGTTTTCCGGGCGCACCGATGTGCTCACCTATAAAACAGACGTGCTGACCGCCCCGATCTCTATCAGCGGCGAACCGGTTGCTAATCTGCTCGCCTCCACCTCCGGGACTGACAGTGACTGGGTAATCAAGCTGATCGATGTCTACCCGGATCAAGTGGCCGGGCAGCCTGACTTAGGCGGTTATCAACTGCCTATCTCCATGGATATCTTCCGTGGCCGCTACCGCGAGAGCCTTTCCGAGCCCAAAGCCGTCACCGCCGGCGCTCCGCTGCTCTATAAGTTCTCCCTGCCCACGGCGAACCACGTCTTCCTGCCCGGCCATCGCATCATGGTGCAGGTGCAGTCCAGCTGGTTCCCCCTGTATGACCGCAATCCGCAGACTTTTGTGCCGAATATCTTCTTCGCGAAAGCCGCGGATTACAAGCGGGCGACTCAACGCATCTATCACGCGCCCGGAGAAGGTACCTTCCTTGAGCTGCCGGTCGTAACGACAGTCGCTAAGTGAGGAAGCAGAATGACTAAAGGCGCCGGAGTTTTCGCGATCGTCGGAGGGCAAATTGCAGCGTAGGGCGTTCCTTGAAGCAGCAGGGAAGAGCGTCGCGTCGGCCGCGGTCGGGACTTCACTTCGCGGCTTCGGCGAACAGCTCGCGCAACCCGCCGACGCCTCCGTAAAGCGCCTGCTCGTCGTGTTCAAGTGTCACCTGGATGTCGGGTTTACGGACACGCAGGCGAACGTGATGCGCACTTACTTCAAGCAATACTATCCGCAGGCGATCCGCACCGCGGCACAGATGCGGGAGAAGGGCGACGACCGTTACGTTTGGACTACCGGCTCCTGGCTGCTATATGAGTACCTGGAGCAGGCTACCGGCGAGGAGCGCAGGCGGATGGACCAGGCCGTCACGAGCGGCGATATCGCTTACCATGCTTTGCCGTTCAGCTGACAGACCGAGATGCTGAGCCGCTCGTCCATCGAGGGATGCCTGGGCCTCGCGACCTCGCTCGACGCGCGCTACGGGGGTAAAACGATCGCCGGCAAGATGACGGACGTTCCGTGCCACTCTCGCGGGCTGGTTTCGCCGCTTGCCGCCGGCGGCATCCGGCTACTGGATATCGGCGTCAACCCGGCAAGTACGCCGCCCGAAGTTCCCGAGGTCTTTTTGTGGCGGAGCTCGGACGGGTCATCCATCGCCGTGCTTTATCACAGGCACGATTACGGCGGCGTCGTCCGGGTGCCGGGCTCCGACCTTGCGGTATCGGTGCAGGTGCGCACTGACAATTCCGGGCCGCATACTCCCGAAGAGATCGCGGCCATCTACACTGGGCTGCGTCAGCAGTTCCCAAACGCGCAGGTAAGCGCTGCAGACCTGAGCCAGGTGGCGGTCGCCATGGAGTCTGCGCGAGCGGGCTTCCCGGTCGTAACAGAGGAGCTTGGCGATACCTGGATTTACGGGATCCCAAGCGACCCCTTAAAGGTCGCGCGCTACCGCGAGATCTCGCGGCTGCGCGACGAGTGGCTCGCGAAAAAGCAGTTCGCCTGTGGCGACGCCACGGATCGGCAGCTGCTGCGCCGCCTCACGCTCGCCGTCGAACACACGTGGGGCACCGATACGAAGCGCTACATCGATCACGAGCATTACGCGCCGGAGGAGCTGGCAAAGTATGTGGACACGCCCGGTTACCGGACCATGGAGCGCAGCTGGCAGGAGAAGCGCGACGACATCGATGCCGGCGTCGCGAATCTTCCCATGCCGCTCCAGATTGAAGCGAACCAGCGCCTCGCCAAGTTTGACGTGAAAGCTCCAGATCACGGGACGAGGCGCTTGTTCGATGCAAGCCGCGCGCTCCGCACCCCGCACTTTGAAGTAGCGATCGATCCGAAAACCGGCGCCTTGCGGCAATTGTTCAGCAGGAAGACAAAGCGGAACTGGGCTTCCCCCGAGAACCCCCTGGCCTTGTTCACCTATCAAACCCTGTCCGCGGCAGACTACACCGCGTTTCTGGAAGCCTATGTACGGAGCAAGGAGTTGTGGGCGCCGCAGGACTTTGGCAAACCCAATATAGATAGGCTGCAGGCCCAGTCACGGCGATGGCAGCCGACCCTGCGCCAGGCCTGGGTTGAAGAGACGCCCGAGCAGCACCGTCTACTCGCCGAATTGGCCATTGACGATGCCGCGAGCCAAGCGCGCTCACTCGTTGCCTGGCCCAGGTCGATATACCTTGAGATCGTGCTACCGAAAGCAGAGCCGGTGGTGCAGCTGTGCCTCTATACGCTCGGCAAAGCACCCAGTCGCATGCCGGAAGCCATGTGGCTCACCTTCGCGCCCCCGGGCGTCAGCGACGCGAACTGGAGGCTCGAGAAGGTAAACCAGCAGCTTTCTCCCAACGACGTGGTACGGGCAGGCGGCCGCAGGATGCATGCCGTCACTGAGGCCTTCAGCTGCCGTACCGGCGGAGACTCGCTCGAGATCCGGACGCTCGACGCCCCCGTGCTAGCATTTGACCCCGAATCTCCACTGAACTTCAGCAACGACCTGCCTGAAGTAAGCAACGGCGTGCATGTTTGCCTGTTTAACAATGCCTGGGGCACCAACTATCCACAGTGGGCAGGCGGCGACTGGATGTTTCGCTTCCACCTGAGGGCTTGAAGCGGTTTGATTGCTGCGGCCTCGGCCCGGGGAGGAACGGGAGGGAGACACCGCTGTTGCTCTATCTGCGCATCTCCGTTTGTGGCGGTGATTCACATTAGGGGGGCGTCACCTCGCCTATAGCAGTTCTCGTACACGCGAAGAGAGAACAGCGATGCTCAACGTTGCTTTTCCGTCGAGAAACGCCACACTACAT
>CAXTSA010000359.1:0-3400 GCA_964246755.1 uncultured Acidobacteriaceae bacterium | reverse complement strand
GGGCTCGCGCCTCCAGGGTGGACCCGATCGAGGCGCTCCGGCACGAGTAGCTCCGCCCAACCGTCCATCTCCGGACACGGATGTCCGAAAACGGACGGTTGCGGGCGAGTTGCCCTGGCGATCCAACAATAAAATCAGACACTTACGGGCGAGCCGGTTTGGCACGCAACGTGCCCGCAGCAGAGGCAGGAACTCCGGGCCGCCGCTGCGCTTGCGAGCGGACGCCCGCACAGGAGCCATTCATGCACGCGTTGCTTGCCGATCTCCGCTACGCCCTGCGCCGCCTGCGCCAGGCGCCCGGTTTCACGCTCACTGCCGTCCTGACGCTCGCGCTCGGCATCGGCGCGACGACCGCGATCTTCTCGATCGTCGACGGGGTGCTGCTGCGGCCCTTGCCGTTCGCCGATCCGAACCGGCTGGTATTGCTCGGTGACCATGTCGCCGGGACGAACTGGGGCGATGACGGCGGCGAAGTACCGGTGACCGCACCGGAAATCCGCACCTATGCCGAGCAGACGCATGCGTTTGCAAGCATGGGCGGGTACCACTACAACGACTACGAGCTTGGCGGGCGCGGCGAGCCGGTGCAGGTACACGTCGCGCGCTTGGGTGCGGGTGTCTTTCCCACGCTGGGCGTCGCTCCCATGCTCGGCCGCGCCTTCACCAGGCAAGAAGATGAGCAGCAAGTACCGGTGGCGGTGCTGAGCTATCAGACCTGGCGTGATCGCTTCGGGGGCGACCCGCATATCCTGGGCGCGAAGATCCTGCTCGACCGCAAGCCATATTCCGTTATCGGCGTCATGCCCCGGCAGTTTGAGTTCCCACTCGTACCGGGCCGCCTGAACCGCACCGAGCTGTGGTGCCCTTGAGCCTGACGGCAGATGCGCTTACGCGAAACACCTCCTGGCTGTACGAGATGGTCGCCCGTCTGAAACCCGGCATAAGCGCCGCGCAGGCGCAAGCGGATGCCGAGCGGGTCGCGCAGCAGATCATGCGCGATTCCCCGGCTAAATTTGCCAGCTCGCATTTCACTGCCCTTGTACATTCCTTAACGCAAGCCACCGTGGTGCGATCGCACTCCCTTCTATGGACTTTGTTTCTGGCGGTATCCGTTGTGCTGCTGATCTGCTGCGCCAACCTGGCAGGGCTGTTGCTGGTGCGCGCCATCCGGCGGCAGCGGGAGATCGCGCTGCGGCTTGCCTTGGGCGCGCCGTCGGGTGCGCTGGTGCGTCAAGCCCTGCTCGAAGGCCTGCTCCTGAGCGCTGCCGGAGGCGGGCTGGGCATCGGGCTGGCCGCGCTTGCGCTGCAGCTCGGCAAGGGTCTGCTGCCCGAAAGCCTGCCGCGCCTAGACGCGATCGGGCTCAACTGGGGCGTGGCGGGCTTTGCGCTCTTTCTTGCCGTCGCGACCGGCTTCGTGTGCGGGCTCGCCCCTGCCTTCGCAATGCTCCGCATGGATGTGAACGGCGTGCTCAAGGAGGGCGGCCGCAGCAGCTCGGCGGGCAGGAGCCATGCGCGGTTGCGCTCGGCCCTAGTCATCGGCGAAGTAGCCGTAGCCATGGCGCTGCTCGCCGCCTCGGGGCTGCTGCTGCGCAGCTTCGAGAAGATGAGCCAATCGGACCTGGGCTTCAGACCCGATCACGTCGTGACCGCCTATTACTCGCTGCCGCGCGGGCAGTATCCGAACCAACCTGCGGTCGACGCCTTCAACAACGAGCTGCTCCGGCGCTTGCGGCAGATGCCCGGCTCGGAAGCTGCCGGGTTGACCAGCGATCTTCCGGTCTCGGGTGGGACCTCAGTACAGTCTTTCGTTGTGGAGGGGTATGTGCCGCCGAAAGGCGAAGCGCTCACCGCCGACAGCCTGATTGTGTCCAACGACCTGTTCCGCGCGCTCGGTGTTCCTCTTCTGCGAGGCCGGTTCTTTAACGATGATGACCGAGCCGACACGCAACTCGCGGTCATTGTGAGCCGCAAGCTCGCTGAGCACTACTGGCCTCACCAGGACCCGATCGGCAAGCGCATGCGCTACGGGAACGCAGAAATCCCAGCTCCCTGGATGACCATCGTCGGCGAGGTCGGGGACGTGAAGCTCAACTCTCCGGACGCGGACACGACCGAGCAATACTACCAACCAATGAAACAAGTAATCGCCTCTTACGCCGGTCCGGCCCCGTCCGTTGTCAATGGCGGCGGCGCGATCGTCCTGCGCTCCGCCCTACCGCCCGAGCAGATCGAAAACGCACTGCGCGCAACCGTCCACGGGCTCGACCCGCAGCTGGCTGCGATCTGGGTTCAAACCATGAACCAAACCGTTTCCGACAGCGAAGCTCCGCGCCGGTTCAGCACGGCGCTGATCACAAGCTTCGCCCTCGCCGCGGTGCTCTTGGCGGTGCTCGGCATCTACAGCGTCATCGCGTTTTCCGCCGCCTCGCGCGAGGGGGAGATGGCCATCCGGCTCGCGCTCGGCTCGCCGCGCTCAGGCATCGTGCGGCTGGTCGTGGTTTCCGGAGCCAAGCTGGCGGCGGCAGGCTGCGCGCTCGGCTTGATAGGAGCCGCAGCAGCATCCGGCCTGCTACGCTCGCTGCTCTTCGGGGTCAGCCCATTTGACCCCCCCGTGCTCGTCGCAGCCGCCGTGGTCGTGCTGCTCCTGTCCGTCGGCGCATCGATGCCGCCCGCCCTGCGCGCCGCCACGGTCGAGCCCATCCAGGCGCTGCGGGGAGAGTAGCGGTGCGCCCAATATCACGACGGCTCTCGTACGCCGAACGACTTTGCCCGCCTACCGCAATCCTCTGATCGGAGTAAACGAATGCCTGTCCTCTGGAACGACCTCAGGTACGCCCTCCGCCAGCTTCGCCGCGCTCCCGGTTTCGCGCTTACCGCCGTACTCACGCTGGCCCTCGGCATCGGCGCAACCACCGCAATCTTCTCCGTGGTCGAGGGCGTCCTGCTTCGCCCTCTGCCGTTTCCCGAGCCCAGCCGCCTCATCAGCCTCGATGACATCCTCGACGGCACAGGCGACACCGTCCGTGGCGTGACGGCTGCCGGAATGCTCGCCTACATGCGCGACGCCCGAGGCTTTTCCTCGCTCGGTGGCTACCAGCAAACCACGTATGAGCTGACCGGCGCGGGGGAGCCCACCCGCATTCCCGCCGCGCGTTTATCGGCGAGCATGTTTCCCGTGCTTGGCATAGCGCCTATCCTGGGCCGGCCGTTTACGCAGACCGAAGACCAAACCAGCGAGCCCGTCGCCCTGCTCAGCTACAGCCTGTGGCATAGCCGCTTTCACGCCGACCCTCACGTGCTCGGCCAGAAGCTCACGCTCGACCGCAAACCGTACACCATCCTGGGCGTCATGCCCCGATCCTTCGAGTTTCCGCTCGTCCCCGGTCAACTCAGCCGGTCA
>CAXTSA010000358.1:0-3407 GCA_964246755.1 uncultured Acidobacteriaceae bacterium | reverse complement strand
GCAATCGACGCAGGGCTGCATGGACCCGGCATATGCTATATTTTTACTTGGCTGGAAGGCTGCTTCACTGGCCCTCAGCATTCGTCTCAGGCCTTGTTTTGTGAGACGGAACCCCTCCCGGACGCGTAGCTCAACTGGCAGAGCATTCGACTCTTAATCGACAGGTTGCTGGTTCGATTCCAGCCGCGTCCACCAGCTACACATTGAGGCCTTCTGCTGCTCGCGTGCAGACCGTTGCCTGGAAATAAAAATGGGGAACGCAGTGAAGTGCGTTCCCCATTCGACTTCGACTCCAGCTTTAAAACCCGCTACGACTCGTCTACAGTCGTCACGTCATGTTCGCGATCGAATGCTTCGGCGCGACCGGACTTTGCTTCGGCGTCATATTTCGCGCCTTTGGCTTTGTCGACGAGTGTATTGCCGGCATCTTTCACATTGCCCCAGGCTTCGCGCGCGGAACCCTTGATCTGGTCTTCTTCCCCGGCATCCTTCAGATTCTTGTCGCCCACCAGCGCGCCCGCCGACTCCTCCACATGACCACCGATCTTTTGCAGTACGCCTTTGATCTTGTCGTCGTTCATGGGTCTCTCCTTGTGTCCACACATTAGGGTGCGCACAGGTGGCGGGAGGTTGGCTGCGGTCAAAGGGGGACGATCTTGGTAGCGCCATCGGGGATCGAACCCGAACTCTTCGCCTTGAGAGGGCGACGTGTTAACCAATTACACCATGGCGCCGAAAGGTAGGTGAGTGCCGCGAAAAGGCCGCTGCGACTCCTCAAGAAGTGTAGCAGAAGCGCGGCCGCGGAGAGTGCCGGAGCAGGTTCTCGGCGCCTGCCGGACCGCTCCGCAAAGCGCAGCCGAGATCAGCCTTGTTTGGCGCCCAGCTCGCCCCACCGTTCGTAGAGCGTGTCGATGGCGTCCTGCGCGGTTTGCGCTTCGGCGAGCGCGATGCCGAGTTGGGCGGCATCGGTTGCGACCGATGGGTCGTGCAGGCGCGCCTGCTTGGTCGCGAGCGCTTCTTCGGCCTGCTCGATGCGTGTTTCCATCGTTTCCCACTCGCGCTGTTCCATGTAGGAGAGTTTTTTCTTTTTGCTTTGCGCGGGCGCGGCACCGTTTGACTTTGGCTGTGCGGATGCGGACTTGGTGGCGCGATTGCTCCGCTGCCAGTCCTCCCACTGCCCGTAATCCGCGAACGAACCGGCATTGCCTTCGCCGTCGAGCCCGAGCACGACGTTCGACACGCGATCGAGCATGTAGCGGTCGTGGGTGACGAGCATAAGCGCGCCGGGGTACTCGAGCAGCGCTTCCTCGAGGATTTCAAGCGTGGGGATGTCGAGGTCGTTGGTGGGCTCGTCGAGCAGCAGCAGGTCGGCGGGCTCAAGCATGAGCCGCGCGATGAGCACGCGGGCGCGCTCGCCGCCGGAGAGCCGGTCGACAGACTGGTTGAGCTGCTCGCCGGTGAACAGAAACCGCGCGGCCCAGCTGGCGACGTGCAGCACTTTTCCGTTGTAAACGACCGAGTCGGAGTCGGGAGCGAGCGCGCGGCGCAGGGTAAGCGAGGAGTCGATCTCGCGGTTCTGCTCGAAGTAAACGACGCGCAGGGCGTTGGCGCGCTCGACCGAGCCCGAGAGCGGGGAGAGCTGGCCGGAGACGAGCTTGAGCAGAGTGGTTTTGCCCGAGCCGTTAGGCCCGACGATGCCGACGCGCATGCCTGCGGTAACAGCGAAGCTCAGATTGTCGAATAACGTTCGGCCGTCGTAGCCGTAGGTGAGGCCGTCGATGATCACCAGGCGCTTGGTCTTGCGGTCGGACGCGGAAAAGTCGATGCCGGCCGTGCTGGTAGCCGAGCGCTGGCGCATGTCGCCTAGCTCGCCGATGAGCTCGTTGGCCTTGTCGATGCGAGCTTTGGACTTGGTGGTACGGGCTTTGGGGCCACGGCGCAGCCAGTCGGTCTCGATGCGGACGCGGTTTTCGAGCGCTTCTTGGCGCTTGCCCTCGGCGGCGAGGTACTCCGACTTTTTCTCGAGAAACGTGCTGTACGGGCCCGAGAAGCGCAGCATGCCGTCCGGGTAGGCGCGGGAGAGCTCGGCGGTTTCGTTCGCGACGCCCTCGAGGAAGTAGCGGTCGTGCGAGACCACGACGGAGGCGAAGGCGGAGGTGCGCAGCATTTCCTCGAGCCACTCGATGCCGGCCAGGTCGAGATGGTTCGTCGGTTCGTCGAGCAGCAGGATGTCCGGCTGCTGGATCGCGGCCTCGACGATGGCGAGCCGTTTGCGCCAGCCTCCGGAGTAGGCCGCGGCTTCGTCATCGAGTGAAGCGAAGCCGGCGCGGCCAAAGGCTTCGCGCACGCGCTGCTCGCGCTCGTTCTCCGGGGCGCCCGCGCTCGCGAGCGCCGCATCGAGCACTGAGCGCACCGTCGCGCCGGCAGGGAAGGCCGACTCCTGCGCGATGTAGGTGACGCGGGCGCGCTTGCGGGTGCTTACTTCACCTGAGTCAGGGTCTACCTCGCCCGAGAGTATCTTGAGCAGCGTCGATTTGCCCGCGCCGTTGGGGCCGATCAGCGCGATGCGGTCGCCGTCGTTGACGGTGATCGAGATGTTACGAAACAGCGGCTGCGCGCCGAATCGCTTGGTAATACTTTGTGCATTCAGAATGAGCAAAAGAACCGTCCAGTTTCAGATAGCAAAGACTCACGCCACGCTCTGCATCCGGTTCACCGGTGCGGTGTGGAGAGAAGTCAGCCGGGATGCGATCTGCTGCTCCCGGCGTGGTTTCTGTGCTCGCCTCAGTATAGTCTGGCGTTCCCCGCGCTCGTCGGCGTCATCGGCGATGTCTTGCCGTCTACCCGCGCACATCGCCGTCTACCCGCGCACATCCTGGAGCGCCGGGTAGACCTTCCGAAAGCCCCGGTACCCCCGCGCGTACCGCTCGACCGCGGCCGACTCCGGCACGATCTGCTCCGCGACCCGGATCGCCTGCGCGCAGGCGGCCTCGACGCTCGGCCATCCGCCGCCGCCCACACCGGCCAGCAGTGCCGCGCCGAAGGCGCCGCCTTCCTCCGCCACCAGAACGTCGCAGGTGTGTCCGTAGACCCCGGCCTGGATGGTGCGCCACAGCGGGGAACGCGCCCCACCCCCGCCCAGACGGATGCCCCCGACGGGTACGCCCATCTCTGCGAACAGGGTAAACCTGTAGCCCACCGAATAGGCGACGCCCTCCATGACGGCGCGCGTGAGGTACCCGCGCGTATGCCCGGCCTTCAGCCCGACGAACGCGGCGGTCGCGTGGGAGTCGAGGTGCGGTGTGCGCTCGCCCAGCAGGTACGGAGTCCACAGAAGGCCGTCGCTGCCTTCCGGGACCCCCGCCGCCTCTGCCGTGAGCGTGTCGTAACTGCCGCCGGGCAGCAGC
>CAXTSA010000357.1:0-3417 GCA_964246755.1 uncultured Acidobacteriaceae bacterium | reverse complement strand
ACATGCACGCGCACTACACCGACCCGACGTTTCAGCGTTTGTATGAGTGGAACTGGTTCGATGCGGCGCTGCTGATCCCCTATTTCATCGTGATGGTGGTGCTCGCATTCTATGGAGTGCACCGGTACCAGCTTGTGTGGCTTTACTACCGACATGCCAAAAACGCCACGCATGAGCCGGCTGAGAGGTTTGCCGAACTGCCGCGCGTCACCGTGCAACTGCCTATCTTTAACGAGCAGTATGTAATCGATCGGCTGATCGAAGCCTGTTGCAATCTGGACTACCCGCGAGAAAAGCTGGAGATCCAATTACTGGATGACTCGACCGACGAAACAAAGGAAGTCGCCGCTGCGATCGTAGAGCGCTATCGAGAGGCAGGGCAGCCTATCGAATACATCCATCGCACCAATCGTTATGGCTACAAAGCAGGCGCACTCGACTACGGGCTGCAAAGCGCGCGGGGCGAGCTGGTAGCAATCTTCGACGCCGACTTTGTGCCGCCGCCACAGTGGCTGATGCAGGTCGTGCACCACTTCGCCGAGCCGAGGGTGGGCATGGTGCAAACGCGCTGGACGCACCTGAATCGCGACTACAGCTTCCTGACGCAAGTCGAGGGCATTCTTTTGGACGGGCACTTTGTGCTGGAGCACGGCGGACGCTCGCGCGCGGGCGTGTTTTTTAATTTCAATGGCACGGCGGGTATGTGGCGCCGCATAGCCATTGAGCAAGCCGGTGGATGGCAGCACGATACGCTCACCGAAGATACTGACCTGAGTTATCGCGCACAGTTGAAGGGTTGGCGCTTTAAATACCTGCAGGACGTGGAATGCCCGGCGGAGCTGCCGATCGAAATGACCGCCTTCAAAACACAGCAGGCGCGCTGGGCCAAGGGTTTAATCCAGACTTCGAAAAAGATCCTGCCCGCCGTCTGGCGTTCGGATGCGCCGCTCCATACCAAGGTAGAGTCGATTTATCACCTAACCGCCAACCTGAGTTATCCGCTGATGGTGGTCCTATCCGTATTGCTGATGCCGGCGATGATCATCCGCTTCTATCAGGGCTGGCTGCAGATGCTGCTGATCGACTTTCCGCTGATGATGATGTCAACTTTCTCGATCTCCTCGTTTTATCTGGTGTCACAAAGGGAGCTGTACCCACGCACCTGGTACAAAACTCTGATCTATCTGCCGTTCCTGATGGCACTCGGCATCGGTTTGACCGTCACAAATACTCGTGCGGTCATGGAAGCCTTGCTCGGCATCCAGAGCTCATTCAAGCGGACGCCGAAGTATCGCGTGGAGAAGCGCGGCGAACGGTCCAAAGCCGCAGTAAAATATCGCAAGCGGCTGGGCATTGTGCCGTGGCTGGAGCTTGCCATCGGATGCTACTTCGCGCTGACAGTGTGGTACGCCGTCGTGAACGAGAACTTCTTCACGGTCCCGTTCCTGCTGCTGTTTGTCATTGGATACTGGTACACAGGGTTGTTATCGCTGTTGCAGGGACGCTTTGATCGCTGGAGGCGCGGGGGAGCAAACCTGGATGAGTCTTCGCCGAAGCCATTCCCGGTGGGCGTGTGAAAAGCACGACGGTCGAGTCAACGGCATTTGCTGTTCTAACCCTTTCTGCCGTTGCGATCGAACTACTGCTGCCATTGCTGTTGAGCGGCTGGGCTCACTGGCGCGGGAAACAGTTGAGGGATCTCTCGCCGCAACACAGGCGCTCCTTACGCTTCGCAAGCTGGAGCAATTTCATCGCTGCCTGCGGCCCACTTATACTTTTATCGTTAGTCGGGGGAAACTGGCATTCACGAAGCTGGGCACTCGCAGGGCTCGCATGCGGATGGGGCATATCCATCGCAAGTATGGGGTTGAGCTTTTTTGCGCCCAACCCTCTGCGGTTTCCTCTTTTCTTGGCGGCAGCGTTGTCGCTTCTAAATAGTTGCCTGGTCGGACTCATCGCCTTTGCTGACTAGAGCAGGAGGGGTGGATATAGTTCACACTCCTGCCGGTGTCGTCGCGACCTTAGAAGCGAATGCCAAACGTGATAGGGATAAGCTCTTCACTTCCGGTATGGAAGTTACCGGCTTGCACATCCGCCGCGCTTTCGCTCGGGGTAGCGACATAGACGTATCGTGCTTCCGCAAACAACTTGGCCCGCGAGTACTGTCCGAATGGCTTGAAGGAGACGCCGGTACCGATGTTCGCGCCGCCTGCGTTATCGCTATAGCTGCTGAACGTTTGGTTTGTAACGTAAACACCGCCATAGTACGGGTCGTAAGATTCAACCGGCGCGGTGAAGTTGGTGCTCTTGTGATACCAGCCGCCGCCGCCGATGATGTAGCCGGCGTAGCTGTGTTTGTCGCTGTTGTAGTAGTAGAATACCGGCTCCGCGGTCACGCTGTAAGTGTGTACATTGCCGCCAATGTTCGGGATGCCACTGGCCGACAAACCGACCACAGGATCAAGCTGGTAGTAGAGCGCCGACAGTGTGCGCCCTGGAATCTTATTTGTGTCGTACTGAAATTCACCGAGCACAGCAAACCGCTTCGAGAAGTTCCACCCTGCTCCAATCAGCAGATTGCCGCCGTAAGTAATTGTAGGGTACTTCACGCTGCCATCGCCGATGAGCGAAGTGAACCCGCCGCTGGCCGCGTTGCCGATCGGTGCAGTAAACCCGCCACCGGCTTCAAACGCAATATGACTGAACCGGCTGTTGTCATTGTATGGTTTGTAACCGCCGCCTCCATAGCCGCCGCCGTACTGGGGAGCGATGGTCTTCATGGATCCATCCGGAGCGGACGCGAGCGAGCGGCCATCGATATCTTCACCGCCGAAGGGATTTCCTGCACTGCTGGAGGATGAGTACGCGACGGGTTGCAATTTGAGCGCGGGCGCACTCGCCTGCGCAAGGGCGAAGGCTGGCGATGCAATCAGTGAAAGGACCGCGGCGGCGGTCAAATAGGACGGCTTGGGGGAAACTGTCATTTCAGAAAATCCTCACCTGCTGAACTGGGGCTGCACCGTGCAGCACAGTGGTAGGAACACGGGTCGCGGTGAATGGATGCGCTTTTCGCTCCGTTTTCTTTCGCGCGGGCTGGAAGCAAAAAAGGAGGACCGGTCACCCGGTCCTCCCTCGCATACCGCGTACAGGTCGCCCCATCCGGATTAATGAATGTCGAACTGCTCCGGGTGCAGGCTTGGGTCGGACTTGATGATGATTGTCTTGCCCACCATCTCCTCGTATTCGTTGATCCAGCGACCGTTCGAACTCTTGAGTTGCTTCACGACCTCCGGGTGGACGCGCAACATCACATCCTTGCCGTCGAGGTGCTTCTGCATCTTGCGCAGTTCGATGAAGAGTTCATTGCACACGGTGATGGGGCTCTTGACCATGCCGGTCCCCGCGCACGTCTCGCAC
>CAXTSA010000356.1:0-3422 GCA_964246755.1 uncultured Acidobacteriaceae bacterium | reverse complement strand
TGCCTGTTTTGAGCCTAGCACCCATGGCGGGGCGCTTCTGCATAGCTGGTCAATCCGATAAAGCGTCAAGACGACCAGGTGCTACAGCTTGAGGAACACGCCGCGGCGGTAGAGCAGGGCCATGGGCAGCCAGCATACGCCTACAAAGAACAGGGAGTAGAGCGCCGAGCCGAGGGCGGGCGAGCCTGCGCCGGCTAAAACGTGCGTATAGACGCGGTTGGAGAGCGACTGGCCCCGCACGTGGATGAGGAAGCAGAGACCTGCGAGCAGCTCGGCGAGGACGTAGCTTGCGATCGCGTTTTTGCCGAAGACCAGCAGGGGAGTCCAGGCGCGGCCGCGCCAGCCCTTCACCTCGCAGATCCAGAAGAACAGCGCGAGGAGCAAGAGAGACCAGCCTCCGGCCCAGAGGACGTAGGAGCTGGTCCAGAGTTTTTTGTTGATGGGCAGGGCCGCGTTCCAGAGGCCGCCGCACAGGAGCGCCGCGAGAGCCGCCGCGATGAGCCCGGTCAGCTTCTGCCGGGCGGGGCGGCTGGTCCGGAGCCACAGCCCGGTGAGCATACCGAGGACCAGGGTGCCGACAGCGGGCACGGTACTGAGGAGTCCTTCGGGGTCGCGCGTGCCCTCGTACAAGCGCCCGGGGAGCAGCTCGCGGTCGAGCCAGGCGACGAGGTTGTTGTCGCGGTCGAGCAGCGGGATGTCGCGACCCGGCAGACCGTGGCCGGGCACCGGCACCCAGCGCATGAGCAGCGCGTAGCCCACCAGGGCGGCGACGAGGACGGCTGCAAGCACGAGCACCCGGGTGCGCGTGTCGCGGGTGGCGGCCAAGAGGATGCTGCCGACGCCGAAGCACAGGGCAATGCGCTGCAGCACGCCGTAGATGCGCACCGTTGCCCAGGGGAAGAGCGGAAAGCCGTTGAGCAGGACGCCGATGGCGAACAGCAGCGCGGACCGGCGCAGGGCGTGGAGGAGAAAGGCCCTGCGCGGGGCGCCGTTTGCCTCGCGCCGCGCGTAGGAGAGCACGAGCGAGATGCCGACGAGGAACAGAAACGTGGGGAAGACGAGATCGGTTGGGGTGAAGCCGTTCCAATCGGCGTGGTCGAGCGCGCGGAAGCCGACGCGGCTGTTGCCCGGGTCGTTGACCAGGATCATGAAGGCGATGGTGAGGCCGCGCAGCAGGTCTACGGAGAGCAGACGCGGTGTTTGCGGCGGGATGTGTGTCGGGCTCCGGCTCACCAACTGCCTCCCGGCGCGGGCGATGGCCGCCTAGACGCCTGGGGAGCATGTTACCTGCCGGCAGGCTATTCGCGGGATTGCTGAACGCGAGGAGAGCGGGCGGAAAGCGGACGGGAGTGCGGGAGCGGCTTGCAACCGACTTTTTTTCAACGGAGAAACAGAAATGCATTGCATTCGTCGGTTTCGGCCCTTAATGTCGCTTTCAACCGCGGCGGCTGTTCATGTGAGCCCGAAACGATCAAGTCGCCGGCGGCACTCGTTCGGCTCGCATTTTGCAATGCGATTCACTCCTGGAGGTTTCCTCGATGCGCGATACACAACTGAAGTCCTGGCTTGCCGTTGCCGCGCTCTCTGTTGGGGCGCCGGCGTTTGCCCAGACCATCACTGGATCGATCAACGGTACTGTGACGGACCAGGCCGGAGCGGTGGTGCCGAACGCGCCGGTGATCGCGACGAATACGGCGACGGGCGTCGAGACGCGCTCGGTGACCAATGGGGCGGGCGACTATAACATTCGCTTCCTGCAGATCGGCCAGTACACGGTGACGATTGAGCAGCAGGGTTTCTCGAAGCAGACGCTGGGGCCGATTACGCTCGAGGTGGACCAGGCGGCGAAGGTGGACGCGAAGCTCGCGGTCGGGTCGGAGGCCACGAATATCAAGGTGAGCTCGGAGCTGCAGCCGATTCTGGACACGGATAACTCGCGGGTGGCGACGACCTTTACCAACAGCACGATCGAGAACCTGCCGCTGAATGGGCGCAACTTTTCGTCGGTAACGCAGTTCGTGCCTGGGGCGGTGTCGAGCAGTCCGCAGGGGATGGTTGGGGTGAATGCGATTGAGCGCAACACCAACCAGTCGGGCCAGGTCTCGGTCAACGGGAATCGCAACCAGACCAACGACTACCTGCTGGATGGGGTGGAGATTAACGAAACGATCAACAACCTGATCGGGTATAACCCGAGTCCGGAGGCGATCGGAAACCTGACCGTGATTACTTCAAACGCCGATGCCGAGTACGGCAACGTGAATGGCGGCGAAGTGATTTCCGTGTTGCAGAGCGGCACGAATCACTTGCACGGCAGTGCTTTTGCTTACCTTGAGAACCAGAACCTGAATGCGAATACCTGGGGGAACAACTTTGCCGGGACGCCGAGGCAGCCTTTTACGCAGACAATTTTCGGCGGCACGGTAGGCGGACCGATTCTGCGCGACAAGCTGTTCTTCTTCGCGGATTACGAGGGTGCGCGCTACCACCAGGGCGGCATGCAGGCCGCGAGCGTGATCCCGGTGGCGATGCGCAACGGGGACTTCTCGGCTGTGAACTACCAGCTGTACCACTATGTAGCGGGCGCGGGTCTGACGCCTTACCCGAACAACCAGATCCCGATCACGAGCCCTGCGGCCCAGTATCTTTTCGCGCACCCGGAGCTGTACCCGCTGCCGAACCACGCTGCCACGCCGGGCACCTTTGACGTGTTGAACAATTACCAAGGCGCTTACCACAACAGGATTTACAACGACCAGGGCGACGTGAAGATCGACTACACGGCGGGCCCGCATGACACGATCATGGGCCGCTACTCGCAGTCGAACGCGGGCGATGCGCAGACGCAGGCGCCGCTGCTGCTTACGTTTCCGACAGCCAGCCAGTATCCGTACAAGGGCGTGGCGATCAACTGGGTGCACACGTTTTCACCCTCGATCGTGAACGAGGCGCGGGCGGGCTACTCGCGTGTGCGCTGGATCCAGGGACAGCCGGTGGACTACACCGGGGCGTTCGGCACGAACGGCAACAAGCTGCTCGGCATCAACGCACAGCAGCCTTACCCGGGCTTCGCGGCGCTTGCGTTCAATGCGCAGGCCAACTTTGTTGCCACGGTCTCAAATGTGCCGACGACGAGCGGCACGCCGGGCGGGGCGAGCAACCTGATCGACGGAACATTTACCTATGCCGACAACCTGACGATCGAGGCGGGCAAGGAGACGTTCAAGATGGGCGTGGAGATCCTGCGCTACCAGCAGAACAACTTCTACCCGGGCGACGCGGGGGCGATGGGCACGTTTGGCTACTCCGGCGACTTTACGAACGGGACCGCGGGGGCGGGCGGCTATGCGGTGGCCGACTTTGTGAGCGACCAGGCGCGGATTGCGCAGGTGGGCGCGGTGGCCGGGCGCACGGGCCAGCGG
>CAXTSA010000355.1:0-3422 GCA_964246755.1 uncultured Acidobacteriaceae bacterium | reverse complement strand
GCTCGAAATCCTCGCCGATGCCGCCAAATATGACGCCTCCTGCGCGAGTTCCGGAGCCAAGCGTTCGGGCAACGGCAAAGGCGTCGGCCACTCTGATGGAATGGGGATTTGCCACAGCTACACCCCCGATGGCCGCTGCGTTTCCCTGCTGAAAATCCTGCTGACGAATTACTGCACGTATGACTGCGTCTTCTGCGTCAACCGCGTGTCAAGCGACGTGCAGCGCGCCCGGTTTACCCCGCAGGAAGTCGTCGACCTCACGCTGAACTTCTACAAACGCAATTACATTGAAGGCCTGTTCCTAAGCTCCGGTATTATTCAGTCGCCCGACTACACGATGGAGCAGCTCATCGAGGTCGCGCACACGTTGCGCGAGATACACAGCTTCGGCGGCTATATCCATCTCAAGGCGATCCCCGGCGCCAGCGACACGCTGATCGAGCGCGCCGGCAAAGTGGCAGACCGCCTCAGCGCGAATATGGAACTGCCCACGCAGCAAGATCTCGTGCAGCTTGCCCCGGACAAAAAAGTGGACGTCATCGAGGGAACGATGGCGCAGATCTTCGTGCACAAGGCTGAAGCCGAGGAGGACAGAAAGCGCACGCGCCATGTTAAGAAGTTTGCACCCGCCGGACAAAGCACCCAGCTCGTTGTCGGCGCTACGCCCTCGACCGACCAGCAAATCCTGGCGACAGCCTCACATCTCTACGGCAGCTACGACCTGCGCCGCATCTACTACTCCGGCTTCAGTCCATTTCCGCAGGGCGATGCGCGCCTGCCTCTCAAGCCGGCACCCATGGTGCGCGAGCATCGCCTGTACCAGGCGGACTGGCTCATGCGCTATTACGGCTTCAAGGGTCACGAACTGACCACGCCCGAGCAACCCAACCTCGACCTCACGCGCGACCCCAAACTCACCTGGGCGCTCGCCCATCGCGAATTCTTCCCTGTCGACGTGAACAAGGCCACGCGCGAGGTGCTGCTACGCGTGCCCGGCATCGGCTATCGCAATGTCGAGCGCATCCTGCGTATCCGCACGTATCACCCGCTCTCGCTTGAGGATTTGCGCAAACTGAACGTGCGCCTCAAGACCGTCTCGCCGTTCGTGACCACGATCGATCACTTCGCGCGAACGGTCGCGCTCGACTCCGTAGCGCTGCCGGCCGCGGTGCTCGCGCCCGCGCAGATGCAGCTCTTTGAAGCCTCGGCGGCAGCAAGCACGGGGCAGTTGTGAGCCTCGGCCTCGCGTACCGCGTCCACATCACGCCTGAGTTTCCGGCCTGGCGCGAACAAGCGCGCCGCCTACTCCGCGAGGGGATCGCACCCGATCAGGTTGAGCTCATAAGCGACGAGGATGACACCGCTCTCACCCTCGGCTTCGCCTCTGAACCGGAGCCCAATCCTTTGCAGGCCATCCCGCAGCCCGCGGTTCCAAAGGCCTTTCTCGACTTGGCCGAGATCGTCGCCTGCCACAGCGACCCCGCACGCTGGCAGCTTCTCTATCGCGTCCTGTGGAGGTTACAGAGCGAGCGCTTCCTGATGAAGGACGAGCTCGACGAGGACGTCGCGCGCATGCGTCGCATCGACCACCAGGTGCGCCGCGACCTGCACAAAATGCACGCATTCCTGCGCTTTCGCATGGTGACGGAAGATGACACTCACGACGGCGTCACGGAGCACTACGTCGCCTGGTACCGGCCCGATCACCGCATCCTGGCGCTCGCCGTGCCGTTTTTCGTCGAGCGCTTCGCCGTCATGCAGTGGACCATTCTCACCGGCTACGCCTCAGCAAGCTGGGATCCAAAGGTGCGCCGCGTCACCTGGGGCCCCGGTGTACCCCGGTCGCAAGCACCGCCTGAAGACGAGTTGGAGTCCATGTGGCGCTCCTATTACGGATCCATCTTCAATCCCGCGCGGCTGAATACCCGCGCCATGAAATCCGAAATGCCCGTGCGCTACTGGGCCAACTTGCCCGAGTTGCAAATCCTGCCGCAGCTACTCAACGACGCGGATCGCCGCGTAGGAACCATGATGGAACAGCAAAGCTCACTACTCGCCAACACGTACGTTCCTGAAACTCACACGCTTCCTGTTCTGCGCGAAGCACTGCCCCGCTGCGAGGGTTGCGACCTGTACAAGCCGGCCACTCAAGCCGTTTTCGGCGCGGGACTTACCCATGCGCCCATCATGCTGGTAGGCGAGCAGCCGGGCGACGCGGAAGACCTCGCGGGCGCCCCATTTGTCGGTCCCGCCGGCAAAGTGCTCGACCAGATCGTCGCGGAACTCGGCTTTGACCGCGGGGAGATGTATGTCACCAACGCGGTCAAGCACTTCAAGTTCGTGCTCAAGGAAACGGCTCGCGGCAAGCGCCGCATTCATGAGTCGCCCAATCTTCGCGAGATCACCGCCTGCCGCCCCTGGCTGCTCGCCGAGCTCGACGCCGTGCAGCCACGGGTCGTCGTCTGCCTCGGCGCGTCCGCCGCCAAGTCGCTGCTTGGCGCTAAATTCGCGCTCATGAAGGACCGCGGCAAGGTCGTGGAGTCCGTCTACGCGCCACAGGTCATAGCAACCATCCATCCCTCAGCAGTGCTTCGCGCCGAAGGCGACTCAAAACGCGTGCTCTACGAGTTCATCAAACAGGACTTGGCGCTCGCCCATCAGGTCGCTATGCGAGCAGCCACTTCACCTAAGACACTGAACGCGTCACTAGATTGAACGACGTAACAAGTTACCCGGGACTTGGTGCAACGTGTGAGCGCCGCAGAAGGCCGAAGTAGTTCCGGCCGAAGCAGCTCCGGCCGATGCAGCTCCATGGATGCTTCGGCTCGCGCGAGTAACTACACCCAATCTACTTAAAAATTTACCTTTGGCGCATTCCGAGATCCCTGCTCTGCCTGGAAATAATCATTATCCGTGTGGAATCCAGCAATCCCGGCCCACAAGCTCGCCGGAAACTGCTGTATATACGTGTTGTAATCACGCAGCGTCAGGTTATATCTCCGCCGCTCAACCGCGATCCGGTTCTCGGTCCCTTCTAACTGGTCCTGCAGCGCCAGAAAGTTCTGGTTCGCTTTCAGGTCCGGATAGCTCTCGCTGATCGCGAGCAATCGCCCGATCGCCCCATCCAGGCGATTGTTCGCCGCGATCTTGCTGGCCGGGTCCTGCGCGTTCAGCAGGCCCGCGCGCGCATTCGCGATGTCTCCAAAGACAGTCTCCTCGTGCTTCGCATA
This sequence comes from uncultured Acidobacteriaceae bacterium, assembly GCA_964246755.1. GTDB lineage: Bacteria > Acidobacteriota > Terriglobia > Terriglobales > Acidobacteriaceae > EB88. The sequence continues at coordinate 192 of CAXTSA010000355.1, read as the reverse complement.
GCCCTTCACCGTGCTCACCAGATTCGGAATCAGGTCCGCGCGGCGCTGCAGTTGTGTGTCGATCTGCGCGAACTGCGCTTGTACGTCGTTATGCTTGGACACCATCGTGTTCTTTGCGCTGACATAACTCAGCAGCGCAATAACTACGATTGCTATGAATCCCAAACCGAATATTGATCCGCGCTTCATCTC
>CAXTSA010000354.1:0-3436 GCA_964246755.1 uncultured Acidobacteriaceae bacterium | reverse complement strand
GGTTGGAGGCGCGGCTCCGGTTCCTGGCGTGCCGGGAGTTGTGGTGCCGGTGCCGGTTGTGCTGAGCGCCTGTACCACTGCCTGGCCGTTGGGCGAGCCCAGGCCGGTGCAGGCGTCCCAGCCGCGGGCCGCGCTGTAGGTGCCGTTGCTGCCGCTGGTGATGTCGCGCAGGGCGGAAGGTGTGGCGTAGAGCTGCGGATTGGCAAAGCCGACGGCCGGGCCGCCGCCCCCGACGCGCCCCTGGTTGACGAGGGTGATGAGCCCGGCCCACAGGGGAGCCACGGCGCTGGTTCCGCCGACAACCTGCTGCTGCCCATCGACAAGGACGCTGTAGCCGGACTCGGGCGAGGCATCGCCGGCCACGTCCGGTACTCCGCGACCGCCGCTGGCGCTTGCCGGCTTGGGCACATTGGCGTTCGCCTGCCAGGTTGGCAGGGCGAAGACGGTGCTGACGCCGCCGCCGGTCGCGCCGCCGTTCGGCTGGTCGTTCCACACCGTTTCGGAGCTGATACTGGCGCCGGAGCCCGAGAGCAGGGTACCGCCGCAGGCCAGAACGTGCGGGCTGGAGGCCGGGAAATCGACGTTGTTGCCGGTGCCACCGTCTGAAGACCCGTTGTCGCCCGAGGCTACGGTGATCGTCACGCCAAGGGCGCCGGCGGACTGGCAAGCATTGTCAAGCGCGGTGCGCGAGGCCGCGGTCCAGCCCGACTCGGGGCCTCCCCAGGAGATCGAGAGCACGCCCGGTTTGTTGGCGGAGTCGTGCACCGCGGTCGTGATTGCGTCGATAAAGCCCTGGTCGGTGTTGGGGGCGAAATAGACGGCGATTTTTGCAGCGGGGGCGATGGCGCCGGCAACCTGGATGTCGAGGGCGACCTCGCCGTCGGCGCCGGTCGGGTCTCCGCCGGGGACGTTGGTGCCGCCGTCGACCGAGACGGCGACCACGGTTGGCGGGGTCAAGCCGAGGCCCTGAAAGTAGGTTGTGATGTCGCTTGCCTCATAGCCGCCGCCGAGCTCGAGGATGCCGATGGTCTGCCCGGCGCCGGTCAGGTTTTTCGGAAAACCGTACAGTTCGGCCACTTGCAGGGGCGAGTAGCTGGCGGCGTTGGCCGCGGCGCGGATACTGCTGCCGTTCTCCGCTTTTCCGTGGAGCCAGCGCAGGTGCGACTTGGCGATGGGGCGGGTATCGAGTCCGAGCACCGCCTCGATGCGCACGGCATGCTCTTCGGGCATCGAGATCTGCCCGGCGTAGCTGTGGAAATGCTTGCCGTGGGTGAGGTGTTGAAAGGTCTGGAGGGTGACGCCGAAGGCCTGCTCCATGCGCGAGGCAGGGCCGCGCAACACCAGGGTGCGGCGGGGGAGGCTCGAAGCGGCCTCATCGACCGAGAGCCCGTGCTGGTGGGCGAATGTGCGGAGCGCCTCGAAGTCCGCGGGGTCCGCCGCGTATTGGGAGTCGAACTCCTCGTGCGACAGAATGCGGCCGCCGAGCGCGGCGAGGGACAGCGGATTGCGCCGGCGCGTGATGACGGAGACGGTCAGGATCTGTTCGGGAGCGATGGAGCCAGTCTGCGAAGCTGTTGCGGGTAGGGGGTTTTCGCTTGCGGCGAGCGGGATGCGCGCCTGCTTCTTTGGGTCAGTACCACTCTCGGAACCACTCATGAACTGCACCTCTGCCATCCACGCTAAAACAAAAGGGGTGGGGTGTGCAGGGATCGGCTCAGGGAGGCGAAACATGCCGCGCCACGCTAGGGCAGCTCGCCGAGGCGCCGCTCAGAGACGTGCCTTTCAGGAGACGTGTTTATGGAACAGGTCGTCCTTCTCCGAACAGGGGCTGCAGGCGCAGGAAGCAGCGCAGCCCACGAGCAGCGCCGCTCCGCCGGTGATGAGCGCCTCAGCCCAGTGTGCGTTGAGGTGCGCGATATGCCAGAGAATGTCGTGGAGATTGAGAAACCACATGGTCCTACCTACTATTCGCGATGATCGAGTTGTGCGCGGGGATTCTTAATAATTGGAAAACCCGCCTCACAGATGCATCCTGTCATCTACTTGGATAACTCTGCAAACAAATTTTGTTGCCTGCGTGAAATGAGGGGTCTGCTCTTCCCATTTTGCAACTCCATTGCCGCATTGGTAACCGAAATTGGGAAAAGGCGCTCCTACGGGGGCAGAAGCGACTTAAAGGGGGTCAGGGCCGGCGGTCGAGGAAGAGGCTGGTGTCGAAGCCGACCGGGGGCAGGTGGCTGAGATCCGGTCGGAGGAGAAAGACTCTGTAGAGGTCGAAGGCATAGAGGCGGCTGTTGTAGAGGCCGTACCGGTCGTAATACTGCGCGTTGGCCGGCGCGGTGCTTTCGCCTGATGCGACGGGGCTTGAGGGCCGAGCCCGGGGCATGGTGAGGAACTGGGCCGCGGTGAGCACGGCGCCGCAGATGCCGAGCGCGGCAAGGGTTTTGGGAAGCTCGAGCCTGCGGATGGAAAACAGGGCGATCAGCAGGCTGGGGTAGAGCAGGCGCTCGCCGGGGTTGATGACGCCGACGGCCTTACCGGGCAGGATGAGGAAGAGCAGAAACAGGAGGCCCGAGGTGAGCAGCAGCGGGTCTTGCTGGGCGAGGCGCTCAGGGAGGCGCGGTGGCTGGCTGTCGCGCGCCGGACGGGGGAGGGAGCGGCGGAGGGAGAGGGCGACCGAGCAAGCCAGGAGGAGGCCGAACAGAACGTTCAGGGCTACGCCCGCCAGGTAGAGTGTGTGGGCCCGGTCTCGCAGCGAGGCATTGGCGAAGTCGACGAGGTTGTGGAAGGGCCCAATTTTTGTGACGGTGTAGAGCTTGTATTCGAGGTGGTGGAGCAGGCCGGCGTAGAGGGGACTGGGCGGTCCCTGGTCGGCGACTGCCTCCTTTTTGCGCAGGACGTACCAGAGCAGCAGGCCGAGGCTTGGCAGCAGCGCGAGCAGGTGCCCGATGCGCTTGCGGCGGAGCACTGCGTCGAGCGAGACGAGTACCGCGAATGCGAAAAACGTGGAGGCATGGCAGGCGAACAGCAGGATGCCGAAGGCGCCTACGGAAGGCGAGGAGAGCCGGTGCCGCAGCAAAAGGTAGCAGAACAGCACCAGGATGGAGAGCTGGTAGTTGCTGTAGCCGTCCCAGAAGGCGGACCCGGCCGCGAAGAGGAGGAAGAGGACCAGCGCGAGGGACCCGGCGCCCTCGGGGTGAAGCCGGCGGTCCGCTGCATAGCAGACCGCGGCAAAGGCAGCGAGGAGCGAAGCGATCAGGAGCTTTGAGGCCGCCAGAGCGCCGGCGACGGCGGTGAGTACGGTCAAGGCCAGCTGCGACGCGGCGTTTGGAACCGGGTAGCGCACGACGGCGTAGCGCGCGGCGACGGCCGGCTGGGCTGCGAGCAGATGCGCGCCGACCCAGCCCTGGTAGACCCAGTCCTCATAGTACTGCAG
>CAXTSA010000353.1:0-3438 GCA_964246755.1 uncultured Acidobacteriaceae bacterium | reverse complement strand
TTAAACCACATGCTCCACCGCTTGTGCGGGCCCCCGTCAATTCCTTTGAGTTTCAGCCTTGCGACCGTACTCCCCAGGCGGATCGCTTAACGCGTTAGCTACGGCACGACGGGATTGGGTACCCGCCACACCAAGCGATCATCGTTTAGGGCTAGGACTACCAGGGTATCTAATCCTGTTTGCTCCCCTAGCTTTCGTGCCTCAGCGTCAGTTGTGGTCCAGTGAGCCGCTTTCGCCACAGGTGTTCCTCCCGATATCTACGCATTTCACCGCTACACCGGGAATTCCACTCACCTCTCCCACACTCCAGCCCAGCAGTTTCCCATGCAGGCCACAAGTTGAGCTTGTGGATTTCACATGAGACTTGCGGGGCCGCCTACGCACCCTTTACGCCCAATAATTCCGAACAACGCTTGCCCCCCTCGTATTACCGCGGCTGCTGGCACGAAGTTAGCCGGGGCTTCTTCTTCCGGTACCGTCATTATCGTCCCGGTCGAAAGGAGTTTACGTCCCAAGAGACTTCATCCTCCACGCGGCGTTGCTGCGTCAGGGTTTCCCCCATTGCGCAAAATTCCCCACTGCTGCCTCCCGTAGGAGTCTGGACCGTGTTTCAGTTCCAGTGTGTCCGTGCGCCCTCTCAGGCCGGATACAGATCACTGCCTTGGTGGGCCATTACCCCGCCAACTAGCTAATCTGCCGCGACCCCCTCCCAAAGCGAATTGCTCCTTTGACCCGTAGGTATTATGCGGAATTAGCCTCGATTTCTCGAAGTTATTCCCCACTCCAGGGTAGGTTAGTCACGTGTTACTCACCCGTGCGCCACTTTACTCAGGGCCGAAGCCCCTTTCTCGTTCGACTTGCATGTGTTAGGCACGCCGCCAGCGTTGATTCTGAGCCAGGATCAAACTCTCGTTTAAATCCTGTGGTTCCAATGCAAGCAGACGGAGGTCTACGCTGCAGGAACCCGGTCCATGCACGCTCGAAAACGTGATGTCCCGTTTAATACTGTGAGAATGATCAAACCAGAACTCGGTTCCATTCTCACGACTGGCATGTTCAACCTGATTTTCAAAGATCCGAAGCGGTGACCGCCTAGGCGGCTCGCTAGGATCGGGATCCACGACTGTGTCGTCGTGTGTCCTCGAACTTGCTGCGCTCTTCAGCGCATTTCTTGAATCTACAGAAGTCTGCTGTTACTGTCAACAGCCTTCTTGCACTTCGTTCGTGCGGAAGCAGTACAATCTTCCTCCGAGTACCGGTTTCCTCTTCACAGGGTCGGTTTTTTAGATGCAAGTGGCTCGATCTGTAGGCCCAAACTCGGGCGTGAAATGCTTTTGAGCGCAATCTTATAAAGAGCTTGTACGCTCGCATCACATGCGAGGCGTAAATGGCTTTTAAGCCAATGAAAATTACTGGAACGTCCGCACTGGAAGGATTACCTTCTTGGCGCCTTAAAGGTGCCGTCGAACACTCTGACTGCGTGAGTACAGCAGCGGCCTATAGATCGCCTGAATCAGAGTTTCCATTCACCGCTGGATAGCGGTTTGAAGCCTATTCTCTTAAGTCTTTCGTATCCGCGTCAGGTCTCAATTCTGAATCCCCGTCCGCTCGTCACTTTCAAAGCTTACCATCGGCGGCAACGTTCCGCAACCGCCCTGTTTCTCTTGTGTCTTCTTGCTTGTACACCTGAGCGGTTTTACCTATCCGCTTCCGCGTGGTTGCTCATGCACTTGCCCTCGACAAGATGAAGAGTAGCGTGTGATCAGAGCTTCCTGCAAGATGTGAAAAACCCGCAAAGATGTGGAAAACCCTATGCTCCCGTTTGGGACGCTGCTGAAGCAGGTAAGCTCTCCCGTTCCGCGATTCACGCGCGTTTGCATTTAACCCTGCCTGGGGATCACCCCGAGTACCGTTAGGCTATTCACAAAAAACTGCATCGCGAGCGCCACCAGTAGTAGTCCCATGATCCGAACCAGGATGCGAATGCCCGTTTCCCCGAGCAGGCGCTGCAGTCGCTCCGCCCCGCTCAAAACTCCATAGCTTGCGACTGCTGTCACCCCGATCGAGCCGAGGATTGCCGCCATCTGCCAGTAGCTTGCCGCCTGGCCCACCATGACCATGACGCTTGAAATCGCGCCAGGCCCCGCGAGCATGGGAATGCCGAGCGGCACAATCCCTGCGTCCTCCTTGTGCGCTGCTTCCTCCGCATCATGGGAGCTTTCCTGCGTTGGCGAACGCTTCGCCTCCAACATGTCAATGCCGATCAGCATGAGAATCAAGCCGCCAGCGATCTCAAAGGCAGGTAACGTTATGCCGAACATCTTGAAGATGTACTTGCCGGCCAGTGCAAACGAGGCCAGAACGATAAAGCAGGTGATGCAGGCCTTGCCTGCCATGCGCTTCCGCTTGGCCCGGTCTACCCCGGCCGTTATCGCCAGAAATGAACCGATCGCGGCAAACGGGTCTACAAGGAAGAAGATCGAACTCAACGCCAGCAGCGAGAAGCCCACGTATTTTGACTGGTGTATCTCCTGAAGCGCATGTGTTGCCGGCCCGAACATACCAGCACCTTACCCCAGAACGCAGCCGTGCGACAGGTCACTTCCGTGCTGATCTTCGTATCTCGCCATAGCTAGGGAAAGTCGTAAACTTCCCTCGCTATAATCAGGTTTCACCTGTCTTGTTCCGTATCTCAACTGTCCGAAGGAGGCCCGCACTATGCCCATCCAACCCACCGCCAACATCTGGCGCAATGGCGAGTTGATCGCCTGGGATCGCGCCCAGATCCACGTCATGAGCCACGTGGTCCATTACGGCTCCTCGGTGTTCGAGGGCATCCGCTGCTACACGCAGCCTGAGGGCGCAGCCATTTTCCGGCTTGCCGAGCACATGCAGCGTCTTATCGATTCGGCCAAAATCTATCGCATGACGCTTCCCTACTCGCTCGACCAGCTTTGTTCCGCGGTCGTCGACGTTGTTGAAGCCAACAAGGTAGCGCCCTGCTATATCCGGCCTGTCGTGCTGCGCGGCTACGGCGAGATCGGCGTCAATCCCAAGGGTGCTCCTGTTGACGTCTACATCGCCAATTTCCCCTGGGGCAAGTACTTCGCCAACCACGACGAAGGTGCCGATGTCTGCATTTCTTCCTGGAACCGACTCGCGCCCAACACCATGCCTTCGCTCGCCAAGGCCGGTGCCAATTACATGAACTCGCAGCTCATTCGAATGGAAGCCGACATGAACGGCTATGCCGAAGGGATTGCGCTGGATGTCAACGGGTATCTCTCAGAAGGCTCGGGAGAGAACCTGTTCATCGTTCGCAATGGCACGCTCTATACCTCGCCGCTGGCCAACTCGGTCTTGAATGGGATCACGCGCGACGCCGTGCTCACCCTCGCGCGACACTTCGGCATTCCTGTTGTAGAACAGGCCCTTCCC
>CAXTSA010000352.1:0-3448 GCA_964246755.1 uncultured Acidobacteriaceae bacterium | reverse complement strand
GGATGTGCATATGATTCTCGCCGTTTTCCTCGCTGCGGCTTTCCCGTCTGTGACCGCGGTGGTCGGCATTGTGATTGGGCGTAATGAGTCGAAGGATATCCGGGCAGAACTCACGGGCGTTCGGGAGCGCCTGGCGCGCGTCGAAGAAAAGTTAAGCATCGCTGGCTAGGAATTAGACCAGCATCTAGGACCGAAAACACTATGGCAGCAGCACACACAGCAACACCGGAGCTCACCGGGGCTGCAATCCCCCTGAGCAAGCCCAACGGCAAAACCGTCCGCATCGAGATCAAGCGTCAGGCCAATCCCGATGCTGAACCCACCTGGGACCGGTTCGACCTTCCTCGCCGCACCGGCATGAACGTGATCTCGGCCATGATGGAGATCGCCGCCAACCCGGTTACCGCCGATGGCCGCGAGACCACGCCCATCGCCTACGACGCCAACTGCCTGGAAGAGGTGTGCGGCTCGTGCGCGATGCGGATCAACGGCAAGGCCCGCATGGCCTGCTCGGCGCTGATCGAAAAGGTGCAGGAAAACGGCGTCGTCCGGCTCGAACCGCTCTCGAAAATGCCGGTGGTCCGCGACCTCTCGGTTGACCGGTCTGTGCTGTTCGAGAACCTGAAGCGCGTCCAGGCCTGGGTGCCGGTCGACGGCACCTACGACCTCGGCTCCGGTCCGCGCCAGACGCCCGAGCAGCAGGAAGAGCTCTACCCCATCTCGCGCTGCATCTCCTGCACCATCTGCATGGAAGTGTGCCCACAGTTTAACGAGGAAACCGGCTTCGTCGGCGCCGCGACCATCGCCCAGGTCAAGCTCTTCAACCAGCACCCCACCGGCAAAGCGCTCAAAACCGAGCGCCTCCACGCCCTGATGGGCGACGGCGGTATCCAGGAGTGCGGCTGGGCCCAAAATTGCGTCAACGCCTGCCCCAAAATGATCCCGCTCACCAAGGCCATCTCGGATGTAAGCCGGGACGTGATGGTGCAGGCTGTCAAGGATGTGTTTACGCGGTAGTGGCTAGCCTTCCGCACGTAAAGGCAAAACCCGGAGGCGCGTGCGCTTCAGATCAACTGTGAGCAGCGCGCCCTGTTCGAGTTCCACGCTCATCTGCCGGAGCGCGGCAACGACCTGCTTACCGATGGCGTCGGGGTTTACGTCGTGCGCGCGAATCTGGACGACGCTGGGCTTTTCGTCTTGATTGGTGGCCAGCATGGCGCTGAAATCCAGATCGTGCGTGAGAACCACGCAGCCGTTCAATCGAGCGTAGGCCATAATTTCTGCATCGGGTGCATTCGCGGCTCCCAACGTGGACCAGTGCGCAGCCTCCAAACCTCCTACGCCCAGAACATCCACCCAGCGCGGCGACAGGTTCATGTCGATGACCAGCTTCATGCCGTCGCCAGCACGACCTCGCGTTCCTCTGCCAACCAAGCCGCATAACGGAGGGCCTGGAGGATGTCCTCCCGTTCCAGGTACGGGTACTCCGCGAGCATCGCGTCGATGCTATACCCAGCCCCAATCTGGCCGACAATCATACCGACAGTGACGCGCATGCCGCGAATGCATGCCTTGCCGCCCATTTTTTCGGGTTGCTGTGTGATGCGATCCAGTTCGTTCATAAGCCGCTTCTATCCTCCACGTCCTTCTCACATGGTAGAGGCTCGGACTCGTATTCACAGGCATTTTAATAATACCGGCTTCGTCGCGCTTCCCACCAGCGCGTAGATTGAACTCTTCAACCAGCACCCCACGGGCAAAGTCCTGAAAACTGAGCGCCTACCGCCTACTGAACGTTCTCAGAAGCCTCATTGGTTGATGCCGGCTTTGCATTGATCATTTCTACAACCAAGTGTTTCGCTAACTCAGCCCAACGTTCTTCGACGATGGCGGGCACTTTCTTGAGAGTGGAGCCTATCCCCGCATAGCCGGCAATGTAACTAATCAATGCTGCCTTGATTCGACGTCCTGCTTCGTTGTACGAGTATTTGCCTTCATCCGGCATAAGATCTCTCCAGGAGAAGTTTAGCAATCCCTTTGCTGTTTCTAAAAGCGTGATCATTACTTCGGTACTGATGAACAGAGTTCGTCAAGCCCGTACTATCTGTAGCGCGGCGATCTTTAAAACTGGACGCGCGGGAAGAGTCTGATTGCAGCCATGCCAAATAAGTTCAAGAGCGTATTAATAGTCGGGTTGGCGATCGCCTGCGTAGTTATCGCGTCCCATGCTCACAGCGAAGGCGACCAGATCGTCACTTTGAAGCGTAAAGTCGTGCAGCTTGATCGAGATGCGGCGCGCGCTCAATTTGAAATGGCGAGCAAGTGCTCCCAAGAGGCTCGGCGGCAATTCGAGTACCAAGGCTACAAAATTGATGCCCAAGACACATTCACCGACCATTACAACCCTCAACTTAACCGCTGTTTCATTGAGATCGATTCCGGTGGTTTATACAAAGGTGTTCCAACCGAGACAAAGTTTCTGGCTGATGCTCTCGAGGGGAAGATATTGGGAAATTACAATTGGATGAACTTGCAAGGCAAGCAGTTCTGGGAGGTCAAACCGTACCGGTGTTCGGTGACTACACTTTCAGGGGAGGAGAAGAGTTGCAATTCGGAACAGGAGTTTGACACTCTTGCAGCTCAATATATGCGTTAAAAGTCCGTGTAGCGTTCGTGTACACGATTCAGTAATCTTGTTTTGGCATGATTTTCGCAATCCGCTCAATCCTGATCGCTCCGTTTTTGCTCGCTGCCAGCGCTCTCGCGCAGCAGGCGACGCCGCCAGCCTCTCAGACCACTCCACCTGCCCAAACTCCAACGGCGCCGTCCGCACCCGCGCCCCTGCCCGACTCCCCCGACTCCACCATCAAACCCGCCCTCCAGCCTACCGGCCCTACCGCCGTGTTCGACACCAGCATGGGCCAGATGCGGTGCAAGCTTTTCGAGAAGGAAGCTCCGCAGACCGTCGCCAACTTCGTCGGTCTCGCCACCGGCACCAAGGACTGGACCAACCCGGCGACGCACAGGAAAGAACACGGTAAGCCGCTCTACAACGGCACCACTTTCCACCGCGTCATCCCCGGCTTTATGATCCAGGGCGGCGACCCGCTGGGCGATGGCACCGGCGACCCCGGCTACATGGTCCCGGACGAGATCGTGCCTGCGCTGCACTTCGACGTGCCGGGGCGGCTAGCGATGGCGAACTCCGGGCCGAACACCAACGGCAGCCAGTTCTTCATCACCGAGCAGCCCTACCCCTCGCTCGACGGCAACTACTCCATCTTCGGCCAGTGTGATGATCCGAGCGTGTCGGTTGTCTCCGGCATAACTCACGTCGAGCGCGACCCGAACGACAAGCCGCTCACCCCGGTCACGCTCAACAAGGTCACGATCGTGCCGGCCGGCCAGCCCGTGCCTGTTCCGGCGCCGCCCGCGGCTGCACCGGCGC
>CAXTSA010000351.1:2424-3456 GCA_964246755.1 uncultured Acidobacteriaceae bacterium | reverse complement strand
CCACAGGACCTGGCGGCGAGGAGGTGATTCACCTCATTCGTACGCCGGACGCCGTAGGCAGCGAGCCGGAGTTCCTCGACGCCACGCTCCTCCCCGGTCGCGGCTTGAACATTCTTCAGCTCACAGCCCAGATCCCCGGACACGGCGAAGTGCCCCTGCTCACGTCCCCGCCGCTGGAGCAGGCCAGCCGGATGCTCACCGGCACCGGCCCGGACGCGAACGGCGCCCTGAGCGCCACCATGGGCGGAGCCTTCCTCACGCCCTGGGCCGGACGCCTCGTAGGTAAACCCTCCGCGAGCACAGGCGTGCTTCAGACCCCTTGGCTGGGCCAGCGACTCACCTTCCCGGCCTCTGCCCCCGGCAGCTCTCTGTCTACACTCGGTCTGCTGCTCGATCGCGGCGCGGATTCCACTCACAGTGACGTCATCCTCGATGGCCAGTCTGTGGAAGCCGTCTTCCATCCCGGCACCTTTTCCGGCAACTGGCCCTCCACCGGCTCCGTTCATATCCGGGTCGATCTTTCCGGTCACACCATGGACCTCACTGTCACTGTCCAAAACACGGGCGCCAGCCCCATGCCTGTCGGGATCGGGTGGTTGCCCTATCTCAATATCGGGAGCCAGGACCGGGCGCACGCCTCCCTTGTGATTCCCTCCGGAACGCGGCTGGAGACCAACCGGAGTACCGGTATCCCTACCGGCCGGATGGTGTCCGTGAGCGGAACGCCGCTCGATTTCGGGCGTGCTCGCGGAACGGCGCTCGGTCGTACGCCGATTGACGACACCTTCGTCCACCTCACGACCGCCGTTCTGGCCAACGGCCCGATTGCGGAGTTCCGCGACACCGCCTGGGGCTACGGCGTCCGGGTGGTGCCCTTGACAGCCAATATCAAGGCCCTGCGCGTGATCGCCCCCGCCGACAAGTCCTGGGTGGCCATCGGCCCTTATACCAACTTCGACGACGCGCTCGGCCCTGAGTGGGACACCTCGGAGGGCTCGGGCATTACCACTCTGCAGCCCGGCGATAGCCTCC
>CAXTSA010000351.1:0-2386 GCA_964246755.1 uncultured Acidobacteriaceae bacterium | reverse complement strand
GCGACGAGAATCCTGCCACCTAGGTTGCAGGCAGTTTGACCCCTCCCCGAGCCGCTCGTATTCTGAAAGCAGTGGCAAGGCACCCCGCCTTCGAGCGGTGCCCCTGCGTTCCCGCGCAATCGCCTTCCACCAAGTTCGAGCCGCCCGCAGGCTCACCCCCGGAAGAGAATCCATCTTGACTCCCATTGAAACGCAGGAAGAGACCGCCAACACCGCGCCGGAGCCCATCTCCCCCGCCGAGAACCAGCTCACCGAAGCCGCCCATCATCACAGCGGCGACGAGCACCACGACCACCAGCACGGTCCCACGCTCAACCCTGAGCTCGTTCGCTCCGTGGAGGTCGAGGCGCCCGCGGCTGATGTCGATCGCGCCTTCCGGAAAACTCTTCGCAAATACGCGAAGATGGCCCGCATTCCGGGTTTCCGCGCAGGTAAGGTGCCCGAGTCGCTGATCCGTTCGCGCTTCAGCAAGGATGTTCGTCAGGAAGTCCTGGATTCTCTCGTCGCCGAGCGCTTCCGTGCTGCGCTCGAGCAGGACTCCTATCAGCCCGTCTCGCAGCCGCAAATCTCCGAGCTGCAGCTTTCGGAGGGCCAACCTCTTCGCTTTAAGGCCAGCTTTGAAGTGCTTCCCGAGATCAACCTCGATGGCTATGACACCATTCAGGTGCTGCGCCCTGATGCCAGCCTCAGCGACGAAGAATACGACGCCGATCTCAGCGCCGTTCTGGACCACCACGCCACGGTCGAGCCCGTCGATGAAGACCGCCCCCTCACCGATGGCGACTGGGCCGAGATCAACTTCAAAGGCGAAGTAAAGGAAGCCGCGCAGACCGCGCCCGAAGACGGCGCAGAAAACGCACCCGAGCCCGAGCTCAAAGGCGACGACTTCCTGCTCGAGATCGGCGGCAAGAACACCCTTCAGGCCTTCACCGACGCCCTACGCGGCGCAAAAGTCGGCCAGGAGCTCACCTTCGAGGTCGACTACCCTGCGGAGTTTGGCGACGGGCGGCTGGCAGGCAAGACGGTCAGCTACGACGTAACCGTCAAAGCCATCAAGCGCAAGACCTACCCCGAGCGCGACGAAGAATTTGCCAAGCAGCTCGGCAACTACGAGTCCTGGCAGGACTGCGGGAACGGGTGGAGGCCCGCAAGAAGGATGCGCTCGAAACACAGGCCCGCGACAAGATGCTGGAAGACCTTGTGCAGAAGTTCCAGTTCCCTGTTCCTGAGACCTTTGTGCAGCAGCAGATCGATGCTCGCCTGGAACGCGGCCTGCGCGCCCTGGCGCAACAGGGCATGACCACCGAAGCCATGCGTCAGCTCGACTTCCCGCGCCTTCGCGAAGCACAACGGGATCAGGCCATCAGTGAGGTCAAAGCATCGCTCATCCTGGATGGCATCGCCGCGCGCGAAAATGTCCAGGTCACCGAGGAGGACCTGGAGCGCGAGTTGCTCATGCTTTCCTTGCAGGCCCGTGAGCCCATCGAGTCCCTGCGCAAGCGCCTCACCGACGACGGCTCCATGCAGCGTCTGCGCGATCAGATGCGTCGCGAAAAGACGGGCGGCGCTCTCTTCGAGAAGCTCGCAGCCTAGTGGCACGCCGCTGTCTCACGCTCATCAACAGCAGCGTGAGACAGCGTGCTCTCTTCACTGCTAAAGCACAGCTCCAAGGCTGTCCTGAGGCCAGTGAAAGGGTGCCGCTCTAGCCTGAAAAGGGCGGCTGCTGCCGCCGCGTAAGCATCGACCCGTACCGAGCGGCTTGAGCCGTTCGCCGCAACAGAAAGAGAGAACCCAATGGGACTCATACCGATGGTGCTCGAGCAGACGAGCCGGGGCGAACGCTCCTACGACATCTACAGCCGTCTGCTGCGCGACAACATCATCTTCCTTGGCACACCGATTGACGACAACATCGCCAACCTGATCATCGCGCAGCTTTTGTTCCTCTCCGGCGAAGACCCCGAAAAGGACATCCAGCTCTACATCAACTCCCCCGGCGGCTCCATCTCCGCGGGCCTTGCCATCTACGACACCATGCAGTACATCAAGAATGCCGTGCAGACCTTATGTATCTGTCAGGCTGCGTCTATGGGAGCCTTCCTCCTGATGGCCGTCAAAACGGGCAAAAGCTTCGCCCTCCCGAACAGCCGCATTCTCATCCATCAGCCCTCCATGGGTGGCCTCGGCGGTCAGGCCACGGACATCGACATCCATGCCCGCGAGATTCTCCGCATTCGCGAGCTCACCAACAAGCTCATGAGTCAGAACACCGGCCAGAACCTTGATCGCATCGAGCGTGACGTGGAACGCGACTTCATCATGACCGCTCATAAGGCCAAGGACTACGGCATCGTCGACGACATTATCGACCGCCCCCGCACGTAGC
>CAXTSA010000350.1:1063-3463 GCA_964246755.1 uncultured Acidobacteriaceae bacterium | reverse complement strand
CCCCGAGCATCTGCTTCAGCCGCGCATACCGGTTCCCGCGCAGCAGGGTGTCCAGCTCGATCGACGCGTCTTCCTTGCTGCCCGCCCACCAGCGCTGCAGCATCGCGCTCGCCCGCGCCTGCTTCGACGCTTGCAGGTCCTCCCGGTTCAGGTCGGAGTTGCAGACGATACGGATGCGGCCCACGGAGTGGAGCTCCTCCGCCGCGACCTCAAAGATCGACGAGCGGAAGTAGCCTGCGATGCGGTCGTACTGCCGCGCCCCCCGCAAACGGTCGCGGAGAAAAGCATGGTCCAGCCGCAGGATTCGCGACGAAAAGCGCCGCATGGCGGGCTGCACGGGCAGCGTGGTGGCAGCGTCAACACTTTCCATCATCCCAGCCTTTCATTCCGGATCAGCGCCGCAAGGGTGCGCGCCGCGCTTGCCTCGGCCGGCCGCTGCCGGTTGAGCACGCGGCCCAGCCAGTCCGCCAGCGCCATCGCCTTTTGCCGCTGCTGCTCCCGCGTGCCCGCGCCCGCGCTCCCGGCCAGGTTCTCCCACAACCCCTCGAGCGCCCGCTTTCCTGAGGCGTGCGGGTCTTCTTCCTTTTCGGCCGCCGCGCGCAGCTCGTTCACCGCATAGAGCACCGGGCGCAGCACGCCCTCCGCGAAGGGGTGCGCCGACATCAACCCCCGCTTCAGCTCCCCAGCGCTTTTCAGGCGGGCGCGGTTGGGCGTGGTGCTCGCCATCAGGGCGTCCCAGCCTTCCGGCGCGCGATACGCCTTGGCGAAGTTCTGGTAGTCGTCGAGCTTGCCTTCCGGCTGGCCCGCGGGGCGGTTCGCCTCGGCTTCGGTCATCTTGAGCCAGAACCGCTCGATCGCCGACACCTGTCCCCACAGGGTCTCGCCGATGCCCTCGGGAACCATGGTTCCGGTCGCGGTTTCAACCGCCAGCGCGATCATCTCCTCCACGATCCCAATCTGTCCGCGCACCCGCGGGCGCAGCGCTTCGCGGGTCATGGCCGTGCCCTCGATGTGGGTATAGCCGGTCAGCACTTCAAGCGCCGCCGCGTAGCCCGCCATCTGCATATCGGCGTCCGAGAACGGGTTTTCGTCCCGCTGCCGGGCCCGGGCGCGCTGGTTCAGCCCCGTCAGCAGCGCCACCTGGCGCTCCACCGCGCCGCGAATCTCCAGCACCAGCTCGTCCTTGTACGCGCGCGCCTCGCCCCCCCGCTTGCGCAGCACCAGCAGCACCGTGCCCTGCACGTAGCCGCCCTGCTTCAGCTCGCTCGTGGTCTCGGTCGATACATACCAGGCAGCGGTGACGCGCAGCCCCGCGCCCCACACGATCCCCGCCATATCGGCCCACACGCCCGCGTCCTGGTGCGTGAACATGCACACCTGGAGCCCGTTGTCCGGCATGCGCCGGGCCATCGCCCCCAAGGCAGCCACCATGTCCGCGCGGAACTTCTCGCCCTTGCCCTGGATGGCCAGCGGACGGCGCGAGTCCCAGGTCCACGCGTCAAAAGGCGGCGGCGGGTTCTTGCGCAGCCACGCGATAAAGAACTCGGTAATCTCGTGGTAGTGGACCGCGTCGGCGTAGGGCGGGTCGTAGAGCCAGATGTCCGCAGCCCGATGATTACCGATGCTCTGCGTATCCGAAGTTTCGACCTCTGCGCGGAAATGCATTGTGCAGATCGGCGCTTCGCGATCCGGCTTTGCAAAGTAAGCTCCACGGCAGCCGTAGTTTAGGAAGGGGTTTAAGGCTTGGTTATAGAAAACATGGCACGAGTACTCTCCCGAGCCGGGGTGTCCTGGGTTCCAAGAGCAAAGTCGCGCGAAGTTTTCAACCAGACTCATATAGGAACCAGACAGAAACCGAGCGTCGCGAGAGGATCGAACTGCCTTTCCGTACTTGACGAGGACAAGGAGTTGCCTGTGATTGAACAGATGGTGCCAATGCGTCCAGCCGCGCGTACGAATCGGCTCGTCCGTCTTCTCTCCCGGCTCGATCGCCATATCCGGCACCAGCCCGCGCGCCTGCCAGTCCGCGAGGTTCCGCTCCACCCGCTCGCGCACCTCGGCCTCGCGCGCCAGGTCTCGCTCGTCCGGGGCGGCGAAAAAGGTGCGCGGCCGCGACTTGCGCGCCTCCAAATCCCGCCCATCCATCCACTGGATCGCGTACAGCCGCTCCAGCCAAATATCGCCCCCCACCCAGGCCCCCGGCGCGGCGGCGGGTTCCGTTCCGGGCAGCACGGGCGCGGCCTCCGCGTCCCACACCGGCTCGCGCGGCGCGACATCCCCGAGCTCCCAGCGGCGCAAGCGGTTGCCGCGGCTTCCCGTCTGCCCGGGCGACGAGGGTTCTCCCTCGCCGTCGCCGCGCAGGCGGGCATGGCGTCGGGCAAGCTGCCGCCCATGATCTGG
>CAXTSA010000350.1:0-1053 GCA_964246755.1 uncultured Acidobacteriaceae bacterium | reverse complement strand
CCACTCTTCCTCCGGGCCGCCCGGCACGGGGGCCAGCCGGTACACGAGATACCCATCCCGCACCGTCCCCGCCTCGGCGGCGAGGAGCTCCTCCGCCGAAACCCCTTCCTCGACGGCGATCTCGAACCGCTTGCGCGCGTAATCCGGGAGGAGCTTGGCCACGCACCGCCGGTTGCGGCTGATGACCCAGGACGGCGCCATGGGCACCCGCCAGCCGGTGCGCGGGTCAATAGTTTCCAAGCAATACAAGTAGGCCTTGGCGCGGTCGCCCGCGGCATTGTGCTCGCTCCCGAGCCGGGTGATCTCCGCGTCCACCGCCGCGGCGACCCGGCGCTGCTCCCCAGCAATGCGCTCGCGGGTTTCCGCGTCCGCGCCGATGATGTTGAGCGCCCCCCAGGTCAGCATCGCCGCGACCGGGTTCAGGTCGCTCGCCACCACATCGCAGCCCACTCGCGCCGCCTCGAACGGGATGCTGCCCCCGCCGCAAAACGGGTCGCCCACCACCGGACGGTGCCCGAACCGGGCGATGCCCAGCTGCTCCACCAGCTCCGGCAGGGTGCGCGCGTCCGTACCCAAACGGGCGTTCGCGCGTGCGAGCACCCCGGCATAGAGCGGGTCGTCTGCGTCGCGCAGGTTTTCCACCTTTTCAACGCGCTCGCACAACGAAACCTGCCGGGAAAATGGCATCGCCAGCAGGGCGCGCTCTTTCAGGGCATCTCGTTCCGCGTCGATACGCTCGCGTTCGCGGGAGCGTTCCTCTTTGTCCTTGATGTGCTTAAGATCGATCTTCCGCCACCTCGGCACGTGGGGCGCGTCGTCGTCGTTCTCGGTATCCGAGCCGCGCCCCGGGGTTCCCTTCCAAACCAGGTGCGCCGCCTTTTCCGCGGGCGGGATCGCCGCGCAGTCCAGCACGTCCTGGGGCGCGATCTTGGGGTCCCGCCGCCGAATGCCCTCCGCGTCCATCCGCATGAGCGCCTCGAACAGCTCCAGGTCGCCATCCGGATCGTCCGTCGCGGGCAGCAGGCTCCCCAGCACACAGGCGCGCACCAGCAC
>CAXTSA010000349.1:0-3490 GCA_964246755.1 uncultured Acidobacteriaceae bacterium | reverse complement strand
CTCCAGATACCCTGCATAGACCCGCTCGCTGACGTGGAAATCGGCCCGCAGATCGCCGGCCGTGCCCGCGTCCAAGGTGAACTGCCCAGGGTTCGCATTGTAGTACGAGAGAATATCGGTCGCCTGCGACTGCGGCCCCACTTGGTAGTGCCCCATGTAGTAGTTCTGGTCGTCGCGGTTACTCGGGAATTGGCCCAGGAGGATGCTGGGAGACACAACGGTCGCGGTCGGCTGATTGTCAAGCTGGTTTTTGATGACATCACGCGCCTGAAAGCCGGCCTGCCAGGTTCCAAAGTTCGGCCCCAGAGTGTAACTGCGGGAGTAATCGACCTGACCCTCGACATCGCGCTCGAAGGTGTGGTTGTCTTGGAAGCCGATCGTGTTCAACGAGTAAGTGGATGGATCGTAGATACCGACGTTGTTCGGTGTCGCTGTGACGCGGGCGCCCGGCAGGAAGGGGTCGTTGGTAGCGGTATTGAACGCGACGCCATCCTGGTTTGTCGGCCCATTCGCCCCCTGCGTGGTTGGCGTGATCCCGGTGAACTGGCTCGTCGTATAACCGCCCGTGATCTTCGCCTGCGAGTAGGCTATGTGCGCCGATAGCGTGGACTGGCCCATATCCTTTCGGCCGCCCGCAGAAGTGCTGAAAATCTGCTGCACGGGCCGCCTGTAAATGTTCTGGTAGATCGTGCTGCCCGTCTGGTCGGTCTGCGTCGGTGAGGTGAAGGCGCCGAAGCTCAGACGGTTGATGCTGTCCTCGCCGAAGTCGTCGAGATAAGAGTAGAGTCCTTTGAAGTAGGCCGTTGTGTTGCTGTCGAACTTATAGTCGAGTGTACCCCCCGCTCCGTAGCGTGAACGGTCGTAATAGTAGTCGCGCAAGTCGATGGCGTTCGGGCTATTTACCGTACCGGTGACATTACCGGTAGCCGGGTCGACGATAGTATTGACGCCCTGACCGGGCTCGATATCGTTGATACCCCGGGCATTGTAATCATAACTACCCGTAGCCAGAAAGCCGAGCTTCTTGTCAGCAAGAAAGCGGCGCCCATAGGTGGCGAACTCCTGATTCTCCTGCCGCACGCCGTTGATCGGTGTATGCCCGAACAGGCCTTCCGCCGCGAAGTAAGGCGTGTCGGTCGCCTGGCGAGTTACCAGGTTCAGCGAACCTCCGATGCCGTCCCCGTTCATATCGGCGGTAAAGGTCTTATTTAGCTCAATCGACTCGACCAGATCGGCCGGAATCGTATCGAGCTTTACATAGCGGACATTCTCAGGAGCCGGCAGTTGGACGCCGTCGACTGTCACGTTGTTGAGCCGCGGCTCGGTGCCGCGAATCTGCACCCACTTGCCTTCGCCTTCGTCACGCACAATCGAAACACTCGGCAGGCGCCCCGCCGCATCAGCGATATTGACGTTCGGCAGGCTGTTGATCACCTCCGACGGCAGCACCTGCACGATGTTCGTCGCTACTCTCTGCCGGTTCAGCGCTTCGGCCTCTCCCACCTCGCGCTCCGGGCGCACCTCAACGCTCGACGATGCGTTTTCAACACTCATCACGGCGTCTGCCTTCGCGATGACACCGGCAGCAACATCAATCTCGCTCGTGGACTGCGTAAAGCCGAGATACGTCACTGCGACAGAGTAGTGGCCGGGCTTGACCCCGGCGATGATGTACGAGCCCTGCTGATCGGTGACTGCTGTCTGCCCTCCAGGCTGCAACTGCACTTTGGCGCCCTGCAGCACAGCTTTCGAGCTCTCCGTCACTACGCCGGCGACCGATCCACGGTCGGCCTGCGCGTGCGCGGATGCTGAGCTGAAGCCAAGCAGGCATGCAAGCGTTATCGCCGGTGCAATACCGGTCGTTCCGGGCACGGTGACGCTGGGGAACAGGGCTACAGGTCGAAGCAAGAGTGAACCTCACGGAAGGGATAGTGCGCCGCCGCTGTTGTTCGCGGGCATCCACTTACCACTTCACGCGGTAAACCTTAACCCGAGCTTAAGAAGTGACCCATCGTTATGAACATTCAACGTGCGTTCACCGTCTTTTCACAGAGGGTCGCTGAGACGCTCATCCGCGGGAATCGTGGTTGACCGATTAGCGTGTCAGGGCCGGGCACTCCGGTACCCGGGCAGCCGCTGCTCAGGCTCGAAAGTGAAATCGCCACCGTGGCCGCGGAAGAGGGCTCACCGCGGCCATTCCCCGAGGAACGACAGATTCCTCTTTGTGCCTGGGTCGTCTCATGCAAATATGTATCTTCTTCTGCATACAGCGCCGCACCGTCAGAGGGCGTCGCTCCAACACTTTCCCCCACTCTGCCTGGAGGTCGCGTGTTCCGTTCCCATCGTTCCTGGTTGCCCTTCCTTGTTTACTTCAGTGCTCCCGTTTGTTTCTCCGCGGGCGATGTCTACGCGCAGGTCAGCTCCACGTCCTTGCGCGGCACGGTTTCTGACAGCTCCGGCGCGGTCGTCCCGGGCGCGACTGTCGCGATCAAGAATCCGGCAAGCGGCTCTTCCGCAACGCAGACCGCTGATAGCCAGGGCCGGTACACCTTCGCACAGCTCAGCCCCGGCACCTACACGGTCAGCGTCACGGCACAAGGCTTCGCCGCGAGCGAGCGCAAGGCGGAGCTGCTGGTCTCGCAGCCGGCGACCATCGATGTCACCCTCGGCGTTATCGCCTCGCAGGAGAACGTGAACGTCAGCGCGGAAACGCAAACCCTCAACGCAACCGACGCCAGCATCGGCAACGCCATGAACAACCAGTTCATCCAGGCGGTCCCGACTGAAGGTCGCAACGTGCCGGACCTGCTCAGCATCCAGCCGGGCGTGCTGTTCCTCGGCCACAATGTCGACCAGAACACCGATTCGCGCAGCGGAGCGGTGGCCGGCGCCCGCTCCGACCAGGGCAACGTCACCCTCGACGGCATCGACGACAACGACCAGGTCAACGGCTACGCCTTTACCGGCGTGCTGCGCTCCACCCAGGACTCAACCGAAGAGTTTCGCGTGACGACCTCAAACAGCACCGCGGACCAGGGACGGTCTTCGGGCGCTCAGGTGAGCCTCGTCACCAAGTCCGGTACCAACAACTTGCACGGCTCCGCCTACGAGTACTATCGGCCGCCGTTTGGCGCGGCCAACGACTGGTTTTACAAGCAGGCCGAAATCGAAAACGGCCAACCGAACATCGCAAGCAAGCTGCTGCGCAACACCTTTGGCGGCTCAGTCGGCGGCCCGGTGTTGAAAGACAAACTGTTCTTCTTTTTCAACTACGAAGGCCAGCGCACGTCGGAAAATCTGGTCGAAACGCAAACCGTGCCGACCGCCAGTTATCGCGCCGGCAATCTTACGTATGCCGACGCGAACGGCGGGACGACGACGCTCAACGCAACGCAGTTGGCAGCGCTCGATGCTCCCTGCACAGCAAACGGAGTGTGCCCATGGGGGCCGGGCGCGGACCCCAATGTGCTGAGCTACTTCAACCAGTACC
>CAXTSA010000348.1:0-3493 GCA_964246755.1 uncultured Acidobacteriaceae bacterium | reverse complement strand
GGGAAACGGGCTTACTCGCGGGCAAACGGGAACCTCAGCTCATTTCAGGCAGATATTGCACGGAGCTTACCGTCCGGCTGTTTTTGGGGCAAGATTCCCGAAGTACCTGAACCTGCTAACAAAGCGGCGCGTCACCAGAGCCGGCATACGCCGAACCCGTCCAGCTTGGCGTCCGCGCTGAGAATTGGGATTTCGAGGGCAAGGGTTTGCGCGGCGAGCACGCGGTCGAATGGGTCTCTGTGGTGATCGCCTGGTAAATGACCCGCGCGCAAACCCTCCTCCACGCCAATCGGCAGAAGGGTCTAACCGGCTCTGTCCATGTCACCCAGAAACTCGCGCTCCATCTCTTCAGCGTGCGGCAGCTCACCCGTCCGGAGTTTGGTTGCTATTTCCCAGGCGCTTGCGGCCGAAACAAGTATTACGTATTTCATCTTTGATGGGCGGGCGGGCGCTCCGCGTCAGAGACTGACGGCTTCATCGATGGGGAGGGGCCCGTCGCAGCTTTCACTCTCGACCTCACGGAAGTCTGGAGTTACTACGAGGACTGAACGGAGGCTTTTGCCGCCTATTGAGAGCCGCCCAGTTTCTTTGGTGCCGGCTGACAATGTCGGGCGACCTGCAGTCACCCCTCCACCATTTCGCGATCAAGCGCATACTGCATGAGGGTTTCGAGCGAAACCACCTCGAGCGCCGCCTCGTGGGTAGCCGCGAGCACAATCGGAGGCGCCACGCCCGCGCGCTCGCCCTCAGCCCACCTCATCACGCACAGGCACCAGGGGTCGCCGGCTTTCAGTCCCGCGAAGCTTCCGCGCGGCGTAAGCAGGTCATTGCCGCGGCTCTTTGAGAACTCCAGGAACTGCTGGGTCATGATCGCGCACACAACGTGAACGCCGAAGTCGTCCGGTCCTGTTTCACAGCAGCCGGTGCGGTAGAACCCGGTCACCGGGTCCTTGCCACAGGTTTCCAGCGCGCCCCCAAGAACATTCCGTGCCATTTCACTGCTTCCCATCTGTTCCCTCCCTTGCTCAGCTACAGTGTTTCAAAGATTACTTTAAGGATCACCTTATGCCCGGCGATTTTCGACTGCCCGCCACCAAACCGCTCGACCGCATGGACCGCCTCGGCGACATGGGACGCTTCCCTGCCCCTGTGCACGCCGGGGCTACGCTGAACGTGCTGCTCACCATCGCGTTCACCCTGGCTGTATTTGCACGGTGGGGTGCACTGCCCTGGGCGCTGCCAGTCTGGATCGGTATCGTGCTGCTGCTCAATCTGATGCCCGTTATGGCTTTGCGCGCTGCTGGGTGGCGTGCAGGAGCGCCGTACCCGCCTGTGGAACAGATGAGCTTCTCAGGCGACCAGCACCGGTTTCCGGACTGGGTGTACCTGGCGGCTTCGGCCGACATGGCGTTTTGGATCGCGCTGGCCTGGTGCGCGTATGCGACGCTGCCGGCGCTGCCGGCGCTGGTGGGCGTGCAGGCGCTGGCGCTGGTGTGTACCTTTGCGCCAGTCTGGCTGCGCCCGCTGCGGCGGCGCCCGGCATGACGCCGCTGCTGCGCATGGCGGCAATCCAGTTTCTCAATCCCGCGCCGCTGATGTGGAACTTTGAGCACGCGCCCGAGGCCCGGCGGCTCGGGGAACGGTATGCAATCGAGACGATGACCCCGGCTGAGTGCGCCGAGGCGCTTGGCGCCGGCACCGCCGACCTCGGGCTAATCCCGATCGGGGCCCTCGCCACGACACCGGGCCTCGCCGTCGTCCCCGGCTGCGCCATTGCTTCACTGGGCGCCATTCGCTCGCTGCTACTGATTTTGCGCACAGAGGAATCGCGCACGAAAGAACCGCGCACGGCGGAGCGCACGGGAGAAGCGGAACAGGCCGGGGAGCAACCGGATCTCGATCCACCATCCGCGGACGAGCTCCGGGAAATCAACCTTGTGGCGCTCGACACCTCTTCGCGCACGACAGCTTTGTACACGCAAATCCTGTTTCGCCGGTTCTGGGGGCACACGCCGCGCTTCCTTGCCCATGTGCCGGAGCTGGATGCGATGCTTCGCGTGGCCGACGCTGCTGTGGTAATCGGCGACCCGGCGCTCACAGCATTGCGGGACCGGGAGGCTCGTCTGCGGCGCACGGGCGAGCGGTTGCGCTACCTTGACCTGGGCTCGCTGTGGCAGCAGGCGACCGGTACGGCCTGGGTTTCGGCGGTTTGGGCGATCCGGACCGAGTCGCTCATGCAGCTGACTGCGGCGGAACGTCTGCGGGTAGTTGAGGATCTTCAGGCGTCGCGGGATGCGGGGCTGGCGCACATTCCTGAGCTGGTGCAGGAGTGGGCGCCTCGCCTCCGATTGCGGCCTCAGACTGTGGAGCGCTATCTCACGGGCAACATCCATTACCGGCTCGACGAGGCTGCAATTGCGGGGGTGGAGCGCTTTTTCGCGGAAGCGCACGCGCTTGGGCTCATACCGGCGTTGCCTCGGATCGAGTGGGCCGGATAGCGGAGCCGGTTTCAAAAAAGCATCTTCACCCCGCACAGCAACGTCGAAGCAAGCAACTCTCACACGGACGTGCCCATGCCATCGATCCCGCCCACACTGCTCGCCCTGTTCCAGAGTTCGGCGCATGCCGCCCACCGTGCGGCGCACCACACGGCCAACCACGCCGCGCATAGCGGGCACATGCCGCCTTGGCTGATCCACCTCGGCATACCGGGTCTTTTCGTTGTTTCGCTGCTCGATGCCGCGATCATTCCTCTGCCGTTGCCGGGGAGCGGCGATGTGCTGATCCTGCTGCTCTGCGCCCAGCGCGGCTCGCACCCGACGCTGATCGCGATCACGGCGGTGGTCGCAAGCGTTATCGGCGGCTACACCACCTGGAAGGCCGGGGAGAAGGGCGGCGAAGCGATGCTGAACCACTTCGTCCCGAAGCGCATGGTCAAGCTGGTAACCCGGTGGATGAAGGGGCACGGCTTTGCGACGATCGCGGCCGCCGCGATGTGCCCGCCGCCGGTGCCGCTGATGCCGATGCTGCTGGGCGCCGGGGCGCTGGGGGCAACGCGCAACCAGTTCCTGCTGGCCTTTACGCTGGCTCGCGGGGCGCGCTACGGGCTGGTGGCGTGGGTGGGCGCGACCTACGGGCGGAGAGTTTTGCGCGCCTGGGACCAGTACCTGTCGAACTGGTCGGCTGTGATCCTATGGACGTTTTTCTCCCTGCTGCTGGCGGCGATTCTCGTCGGGATCTGGCAGTACCGGCGGATGAAGCGGAGCTGGGAGGCGGATCAATCCTCGCGCTCGGTGCGAGGGGAGGCCCCCGCGGAGGCTTGAAACTGAGACCGCCCGCAACGCCTTCAACGGTACGGCCGGCGGCCAGCGGCCACTGCCACGGGACTTTAGTTTAGGTACAGACCATTCAGTCCAGCTCCCAGCGGAGCAGCGTTGCCCCCGCCGTAAAACCCGCGCCCCCGCAGGCCCGCAGCAACCCGTAGCCCCCCGTT
>CAXTSA010000347.1:0-3521 GCA_964246755.1 uncultured Acidobacteriaceae bacterium | reverse complement strand
GTTACTGCGGCGTCGGTCCGTCTTCCTGTTCGATCTCCTGGCCTTCCCGAGGGAACGGCCAGGCGCGGTTCAGCGGCTGCATCTGCTCGCGGACAGCTTTGGGCAGCGTGTTGTTCTTCAGGTTTTCAAGCACATGGACGCCCAGCTTGCCGGCGCTGGCCAGGTCGATGTCGCCGTCGTGGTCCAGGTCGGCGGCGAGGAACTGGGTACCGGCGCTCGCCGTGCCATTCACCGAAAGTGCGTTGCGGGTGAAAACGGGGTCCGCCGCTGCGTCGGCGACGGCCATGCTCTCTGATGCGCCTGCGGAGGGCTGGACTTGGCCCGCGTGTCCGCTGCCGCCTGGCGCCCGAACCGCGTCCAGTTGCGCCTTTGTCGGCATGCGGTACGCGTACACCACGACGGGGTCGTACGAGCCCGGGTCGGCGCCGGAGTGGCCGGGCTAGCTCTTGCCGGTGATCAGCTCGGGCGTGCCGTCGCCGTCCACGTCGACCAGCGCGAGCGCGTGCGACTGCGAAAACGATTCATCAATGGTGTGGCGAATCCATGTCCGATGCGCGGGAGTGCCTCCCTGTTCAAGCCAGTAGAGGCCGTAACCGTGACCCTGCCCGTAAATCAGATCGAGCTTGCCGTCGTGGTTCACGTCATAGCCCAGGATAGGAAAGCCGGTGTCGCCCAGCTGCCATTCCCCATGCCACTCCCACTTATCGTTGTCCGCATCCACCTGCCGGAACCAGCCATGGGTCGTCAGCACGTCCGGTTTGCCGTCGCCGTCGACATCGGCGACGCCGATGCCGTGGCCGTCCTCCGCCCGGCGCCCCAGGTGGTGCACCCGAGGCTTGCTCTTGCTGAAGTCGACCCAGAGAATGCCCGCGCGATTGTAGTGCGCCAGCGCGACGTCCGGCTTACCGTCGCCATTGATGTCGGCAAACGCTCCGCCCTCCGTGTCGAAGCTGTCGGTGATCTTCTCGGGCTTCCACATGGTGCCTGCGGCGGTCGCCTTCGGCCCGGGATTGCGATACCAGATCAGCCCATTCGAGATCCATCCCGTGGTGACGAGATCGGGCAGCCCGTCGTGGTCCACGTCGACGATCCATTCGCCGCAATCGTTGACGAACTCATTGTGAATGCCGACGGTGCGGAACTGATGTTGCTTCCACTCGCCGCCGTTCGCACCGGGGTTCTCATACCAGTAGGCACCGCTCAGCAGGTCGTCGAAGCCGTCGCCGTTCATGTCGAGCAGCGAAATGCCCTCGGCATGGTCGTTTCCAAGCCGATGCGCCAAGAACGCGATGCGCCCCTCGCCGCCAGGGCCGTTTCCAGGGTGCTGCATGCGAAACTCCTTGGCATGCTCCGGGTCCTGGGCATGCGCCGCGCTTGCGACAACAGGGCATAGCAGGAGCAGCAACGCAAGGTGTTTGAGTGACATGGTTTCCATAATCTCCGCAGGCTGACCCGCTCTAAACGATCTTCATGCTTTCAGGGTTCCAGTGCACAACGCTGTCGCGTTCGACGCTGAGATTGCTGAGCAGGGCGGCCCCGGCGGCACGAAAGCCGAAAGTCGCGTCTTCCACCACTGGCTGCCGGCTGCGAACCGAT
This sequence comes from uncultured Acidobacteriaceae bacterium, assembly GCA_964246755.1. Classification (GTDB taxonomy): domain Bacteria; phylum Acidobacteriota; class Terriglobia; order Terriglobales; family Acidobacteriaceae; genus EB88. The sequence goes on along the minus strand of CAXTSA010000347.1, from coordinate 1,925 downwards.
TGGAAGAAGTTGTGGAAGTGGTCGTAGCTGTCCGCGTACCCCTCCGGGGCCGAAAAGCTCTGCACATCCTGCGACGGCGGTCCGCTCGGGTGCTCCACCGGGTACTTCTTGCGATAGGCCTCGGTCGTCTGCTTCTGCATTGCGTCGGCAAAGGTGGAGACCGTATAACCCGGCTCCTTGGCCGGCGGTGTGCGCGTGACCGTGACGGTCCGGCCGGCGATCTCCATCTGCCCCTCGGAGCCGGTGAAGAGAAATCCCTCGCTCTCCGCGCCGCCGTCCACAAAGTTGACGCGTAGGCTCAGGTTGAACCCTTCGGGATAATCAAGCAGCGCCAGCAGAACATCGTCGGCATCGCGGCCGTCCTTCCAGTAGCGCAGGCCGCCGGTGGCCATGGCGCGCGTGGGGCCATGCGCGCCGGTTATGAAGTGGGTGCCGCTGAACAGGTGCACGAACAGGTCGCCGGCGACGCCGGAGCCGTAATCCTTCCACTTGCGCCACTGGAAAAAGCGCTCGGCGGAGAAGGGTATCTTGGGTGCGGTGCCCAGAAAACGCGGCCAGTCACAGGTCTCGGTCGATGCGTCCAGCGGAACGGTGTAGTTCCACGCGCCAATCGACGAGTTCCGGTCCCAGCGCGCCGAAACCATGTTCAGCTTGCCGATCGCCCCGGAGGCGAGTAGCTCCTTTGCCTTCGCATAGACGATCGAGCTGACGCGCTGGCTGCCGACCTGAATGATGCGATTGGACGAGCGGGCCGCGTCGATGATCGCCGGGCCGTCCGGGTAAAGGTGGATCATCGGCTTTTCAAGATATACGTCCTTGCCCGCGCGCATGGCGTCGACCGCGGCCTGCTTGTGCCAGTGGTCCGGCGTTGCGATCAGCACGGCGTCCACGTCCTTGCGCGCAAGGATCTCGCGGTAGTCGCGCGTCGTAAACAGGTCGGCGCCCCACAGCTCCTTGGCATGGGTCAGGCGACCGTCGTAGCAGTCCGCAACCGCGACCAGCTTGACGCCGGGCACCTGCAGCGCGAAGCGTGTGTCCCCCTGGCCCTGGATACCGGCGCCGATCAGCGCAAGCTGGATGTTGTCATTCGGCGATCGCGGCGCGGCCGTTGTAGTCTGCGCGAATAGCGGCTCAAGACGAGTGGCTCCGGCAGCCAAGGCTGCGGTCTTTGCCGCGGACTGGAGGAAAGTTCTGCGATTCAGCGGGTCGATGGCGTCTCACTTTCGCGTGTGTTACTGCTCTGTAAAACCTATCGTTGGACTCTAAGACACCGGGCAAAGCACTGTCCAGCGCGCCGCCCTCCGCATCGCGCGCGACCGATCACGCCTCAGCCTGCCGCCGACTCGTTACGCTCGCTATCCAACATTTTCATGAGCTGCTCGTCGTAGCGCGTACCGGCCACGGCTTCGGCCGGTACGGCCTGCTCCATGCGCAGGAGATCATCGGCGGAGAGCTTGATATCGAGCGCGGCCAGAGATTCCTCGAACTGCGCGCGTTTGCGCGAGCCGACGACTGGGATAGTGCTCGTGTCTTTGGCCAGCACCCAAGCGATCGCGCTTTCGAAAGAAGGACCCGCATCAGAAGATCCAGGATTGGTTCCTGCAGAACTACCGGATCAAGAGGGACAGGGTTTTACGCGACCCTGAACTGTACCGGGCCTTTGACGTGTCGGCGGCGCTCAGGAAGCCGTTTGTCGTCGCTCATCTCCGAACGGTAAACCGGCAGCTTGTCGGGCTGGTGAAAGAGGCTGCGGGCACGCTCGACGGTGATACACCGCAACGGCAGGCCACACTCCTGTACGAAGCGATGTCCCCGTTTCACTATCCGAAACTCATGGCCGAGCATTTTGAGGAGAAGCGCGAGGCTCTCCTGAAACGTGTTCTGGGCGCAGTGCTGGCCGGGATGGGCGCTGACCGGTTGACCCC
>CAXTSA010000346.1:0-3564 GCA_964246755.1 uncultured Acidobacteriaceae bacterium | reverse complement strand
GGCAGGGGGTCGATGAGCCGGTGCACGGGGGCGTGGGGGTCGGCGTCGATCACCTGCTGCTCTGGACTGGGCTCACGGCTGGCCGGCTCGCTCGCGGCATTTTCATCAAAACTCTGGGAAAAGGCACGTCGTGTCTCACGCGAACGCATACCTTTACTCATGTTGATCGCCGTGCGCCACGTCACTCGCGCGAGATATGCCCGCTCGTTCTCCGCGCCGTGCCAGCGTCCCGTCCGATAAAGCTTCAAAAACGTTTCCTGCACCGCATCCTCCGCATCGCTTGCATTTCGTAGAAAGGCAAATGCCACTCTGTACGCGAACTGCGCATGTCTAGCAACAAAATCGGCAAACCCTTGCTCTGACGCAAACGCATGCTCGTCCTCGGCATTCAATGGATAGGCTCCTGCGTAGTCATGCATAGGGGTTACGTGTTGCATATCTTGATTTCACAAGCGATCTCACCAGCTAAGACCGGGGCGGCTCCTGTTCCGTTCATTTTTCTTTTTCCGAGCACTCCAGCTGCGGCGTCTGCATCCGATCCGCATCCACCTCATGCATGGACCTGCAAGAGCAAGCGGCATCCCGCTTCGAGGCTTTTGTCACGGCGCTTCCGGCCGGCAAACAAACGCGCATTCATATTCTGTGTGACAGCGATTGCGACGGGCTGCCCGCTGGGGCGTTGCTGGTGCGTGCGCTGCGGCTGGTCGGGTATGGGCAGGTGAGCATAGAGAGCAAACGCAAGGGCGAGTCGGCGTGGAACCCTGAGGTGCTGGAACGTCTGGCCGCGCGGGCGCCGCAGGCACTGTTTGTGCTCGACCTGGGCAGCCGCCCGGATGCGCTGCTGCCCGGCGTGCCGACGCTGCTGATCGATCACCACAAGCCGGGCGGGGTGCCGCCCGGGGCGGAGCTGATCACGGGCTATGGCAGCGAGCCCACGCCGACCACGGGGCTGCTGGCGTACTGGTGCGTTGCGAGCCTCCTGACGCCGGAGCAGCGGGAGTCGCTGCTGTGGCTTGCGGCGCTCAGCATCCTGAGCGACCTGGGCGATAAGGCGCCGTTTGCGGAGTTGGCGGAGGCTCGAAGGCGATGGCCGGCGGGGCCGATGCGCGACGCGGTGTCGCTCGTCAACGCGCCGCGCCGGACTGCTTCGGCGGATGCGAGCGAGGCGCTTGCGGCGCTGCTGGTCGCCGAGAGCCCGAAGCAGATCGTGAGCGGCGAGCTGGGGCAAACCGCAGCCTTGCGCGCGGCGAAGGAGGAGGTCGCAGTCGCGCTGGCCGCGGCGAAAAAAGCGGCGCCGAAGTTCAGCCGCAAGTACCGCGATACGCTCGGCGCTGACCTCGTCGCGCTGCGCATGGACACGCCTTGCCAGGTGCATCCGCTGGTGGCGCAGACCTGGCGCGGACGCTTCAAAACGAGCATTGTGATGGGGGTGAACTTCGGTTTCCGCCCCGGCTATGTGCACTTTTCCGCGCGCGGTCCCAAGGGCGTCAATGTGATTGATTTCCTACGCGAACACACGCCGGCCGGCGCCGACCAGAGCTACGGCAACGGGCACGACCAGGCCAGCGGCGGCGCGGTGCCCGTCGCTTCGTGGAACGACTTCGCGGCCGATTTGGGCTTCGGGCCGGAACTGCGGCTGCCGGCCGCGGGTGCTTCAACGGAGTAACTATGTCCCTTGCATCTCAGGCTACATATGACTGCTGAGAAGACGCGCAAACGTGGCCAGGCTCAAGCGGAAGCCCTCATGAGCGCAGAGACAACGTCACCGGCGCAAACTGCCGCGAAGAAAGCGCCGGGTAAAAAGAGCGCGAAGAACGCGGCCAAGAAAACGGGAAGAAAGAAAGAGCCGAGCAGGAAAGAGCTGGCGGATGCCGATCTGGCGCGCCGTGTTGCCGAGCCGCTGTTTCCGTGCGCGCCGCTTGAGTCGCAGCCTCCCGTGCGCTGGCCCGCGAACGCGATGCGGCTCGGTTTTGCCGTGAAGGTGATGGGCCGGCCGGGCCTGAAAAGCAACGACACGCGCCGCTGGCAGGCCGACCCGCACCTGCGCGTCTCGCTTGGGCATCTATGCGAAACCTTCGCGTACCTGCGGGAGCACAACATCCACATGTACCGCATGGGCTCGGACCTGGCGCCGTACGCCACGCACCCGGACATGCCGCAGTTCCACGGCATGGTGCGCGAGTCCGCGGGCGATCTGGCGTACGTCGGCAAGCTCGCGCGCGAGGCCGATATCCGGCTGTCGTTTCATCCGTCGCAGTTCATCGTGCTCAACAGCGGGAACGAAGAGCTGACGCGCCGGAGCATAGCAGATCTCGAGTCGCAGGCCGACATTCTGGATCGCATGGAGTGCGGGCCCGAGGCGCGGATGGTGATCCACGTGGGCGGCGCGTATGGCGATCGAGAAAGCGGCTGCGTGCGCTGGATCGAAACTTGGAAGCGGTTGAGCGAGCCGGTTCGGCGCAGGCTGGTGCTTGAGAACGATGACATCCGCTACAGCGCGGCTGATGTTTTGAAAATTCACGAGGAGACCGGGGTGCCGCTGGTGTTCGACTACCAGCACTTCTGGTGCATGAACCCGGAGAAGCTGGAGATGCTGCCGACGCTTGAGCGAATGCTGCGGACCTGGCCCGACGGCGTGCGGCCGAAGCTGCACTACTCCTCTGCGCGGACGGAGCTGCGCGAGATCAAGCGGAAAAACCGTAAAACGAAGAAGATCGAAATGGTACTGCAGCCGCCGGTCTGGACCGGTCATGCGGATTACAACAATCCGTTCGAGACGATGACCTTTCTGCGCTCGATCGCGCATCTTGAAGCGGACATTATGCTGGAGGCGAAGGCGAAGGATCTGGCGTTGCTGCGGCTGCGAAATGACATTGCGCGTTTCGCGCCCGAACTGGCTTTGCGCTACGGCGTAAGCAGGGCGGATGCGAGTGATGACGTCCCGGAACTGGCGGCCGTCGAGGTGGAGGAAGAAGCGGAGGCATGAGCGGGTAAGCTCTGCCTCTCAAATGACGGCTGCGCGTATGCTTCGAGAGTGCCCGCGTCCCGCATGGTTGTGCGGGGGTGAGGATCGCGCTTCTGTTGGTTGCAGAAACGCGATCCCCGTTTGCAAGTCGCGCTGTTTGGCGCGGCTGCGATGCTGGTCCTTGCCGGAATTTCCGGGGTGAGAAGCCTTGCTGATTTGTTTATCGGCGGCCTTCGCCGAAGCTTTAGGGCGCTCCCCGGAAATCGCCGGTATACTTCTTTTTTCTTCCACTCCCGATTCAAAGGTGTTTCCATGCGTCGCTTTCCGCCGCCAGGGCTTGTTTGCATCGCCGCGCTGCTTGCCGCTGCTGTTGCCGCGCATGCCGGTGCCTTGTCAAACCCGTCCGATCAGCCCGCCGCCTTTCGCGCGCTGGTCGACCGCTTTTACCTCGCGGCACTGCCGTACGAGCCCACGCAAGCGACCGCCCTCGGCATCCACGACTATGACGCGAAGCTTGAGGACTGGAGCCAGGGCACGGTCGAACTCGAGATACGCGGGCTGCACTACTACATGAGTAAATTCGACGCTTTCCCGTCCGG
>CAXTSA010000345.1:0-3567 GCA_964246755.1 uncultured Acidobacteriaceae bacterium | reverse complement strand
GGCACCAGTCTCCTCTTCGACCCTGGACCGGCTGCGGAATCAGCAGCTGGTGAAGGCCCGCGTGACCTGGTCAGACAAGCCGATGCCGACCGTGCCCGTGCTTGCGGTAACGCGTCTCGGCGGCCAGAGCTTTGTTTATGTAGCCCAGGCAGCGGGCGCGGGCAAGTACATCGCTCATGAGAAACCGGTGCAGCTAGGCGATACGGTGGGCAATGCCTATGCCGTCCAGAGTGGGCTCGCTCCTGGAGAAAAGGTCATCTTGTCAGGCCTGCAGATTCTGCAGGAAGGATTCCCGGTACATCCTCTCGGGTCTTAACTCAAACCCGGCGGTCTTGTTAGAACGGAAAGGATTTTTGCTTGGTCGACTTCTTCATTCGGCGTCCAGTGTTCGCCTCGGTGTGCGCGCTGCTTATCATTCTCGCCGGCGCGGTCTGCATCCCTACGCTGCCGATCTCGCAGTACCCTGACCTCGCCCCTCCGAAGGTGACGGTGACGAGTAACTATGTCGGCGCCAACTCGCAGGTTGTCGAGTCCGCGGTGACGACGCCGCTCGAGGAAGCGATCAACGGCGTGCCAGGCATGCAGTACATCTCCTCGACCAGCGCGAGCGATGGCACGAGCGCGATCACGACCACCTTCAACACGGGCTATGACCTGGACATCGCGGCGGTTGACGTGCAGAACCGTATCTCGTCGGCAACCGGGCAGCTGCCGGCCGAGGTGAACCAGAGCGGTATCACGGTAACCAAGGCGAACTCGAACTTCGTCTTCGGCGCGGGCGTTTACTCGCCCGACGGCTCGCTGAGCAACCTGTTCATGTCCAATTACCTGGACGTCTACGTCAAAGATCCGCTCAAGCGCATCAAGGGCGTAGGCGACGTCACGATTTTCGGCGAGCGCAAGTACGCGATGCGCCTTTGGGTGGACCCGAACAAGCTGGCTTCGCGGCAGCTTACGGCGACCGATGTGATCGAGGCGATCCAGGAGCAGAACGTCGAGGTACCGGCCGGGCAGATCGGGCAGCCGCCAAACCGGGACACGCAGGAGTTCCAGATCACGGTGAATGCGATCGGGCGTTTGACGACACCGCAGCAGTTCGACGACATCATCGTGAAGAACACACCGAACGGCGTTGTGCGCCTCAGCGATGTGGGCCATGCGGAGCTGGGTGCGGAGACCTACTCGTCGGACCTGAAATACTCGGGCATTCCGGCGGTCGGCTTCGGCGTACAGCAGCTGAGCGACGCGAATGCGCTCGAGGTAGACAAGCAAGGCAAAGCGGTGCTCGCCGAGCTCTCGAAGAGCTTTCCCCCGGGCATGAAGTATGTCGTCGCCTTCGACACGACGACGGTGGTGGCTGAGAGCATTCACGACGTCGTCATTACGCTGCTTGAAGCGATCGCAATCGTCATCGTGGTGATCTACTTCTTCCTCCAGGACTGGCGCGCGGTCATCATTCCGGCGATCACGATTCCGGTCTCGCTGGTCGGCACCTTCGCCTTCCTGAAAATCTTCGGCTTCTCGATCAACACACTCACCCTGTTCGGCCTGGTGCTGGCAACCGGGCTGGTCGTCGATGACGCGATCGTCGTTATTGAGAACGTGCAGCGGCACATCACCGAAGGCATCGCCGACGCGCACGAGGCGACTTCAATCGCGATGAGCGAAGTGACGAGCGCCGTTGTCGCGACCTCGCTCGTGCTGATCTCGGTGTTTATCCCGGTCTCGTTTTTCCCCGGCACAACAGGCCAGCTCTATAAGCAGTTCGCGCTTACCATCGCTTTTTCGATCGCCATTTCGGCATTTAACGCGTTGACGCTTTCGCCGGCGCTCGCAGCGCTGCTGCTGCGCCAGGAAAAGCACAAGGGCGGCATCCTGCATGCGATCGACACGGGCATCAAGAAGCTGAGCAGCGGCTATGCGCGCGTTATTCATGGAGTCATCCGACTGCGCTACGTCATGCTGCTGCTGTTCGTCGGCGGGCTGGCAGCGACGGTGCTTGTGTACCGGTCGGTGCCAACCGCATTCGTCCCGCAGGAGGACCAGGGTTACCTGATCGTGGTCATCCAGTCGCCGCAAGGCGCTTCGCTGGCCTACACGGAAGGCATCGAAGGCCGTCTGGCGCAGGTGCTGAAGAGCGAAAAGGATATCTTCGGCACGTTCTCGATCTCCGGTTTCTCCTTTACCGGCAACGCGCCGAACTACGGTATCTCCTTCCTGCCGCTGACAGCGATCACGGACCGGCTGGCTCCGCAGGACTCGGCCGCGGCCATCGTAGCGCGCATCCGCCCCAAATGCCTTATGATCCCCGGCGCGCTGGTGATCCCGTTCGAGCCTCCGGCCATTTCAGGCCTCGGCAACTTCGGCGGCTTTCAGTTTGAACTGCAGGATCTGGGACGCAACACTCTTCAGGATATCGACCGCGTGGCGCACACCATCGTAGCGAAGGGGAACGCGAGCGGCAGCCTGGTCGGGCTTTTCACCTCCTACACTTCGAACGATCCGCAGGTGCTCGTGTCGATCGACCGCGAAAAGGCCAAGTCCCTGGGCGTCCCGTTCTCGCAGGTCTCAGACGCGTTGAGCGTCTACATGGGCTCGGAATACCTGAACAACTTCGACTTCAATAACCGCTCCTACCGCGTCTACGTGCAGGCCGACCAGCAGTTCCGCCGAACCGCCGCGGATATCCGCCAGTTCTACGTCCGCTCCGGGACCAACCAGATGATCTCGCTGGACAACTTTGTCACGCTGAAGCAGACTTCAGCGCCCGCGGTCATTTCACACTATGACCTGTTTCGCTCAGCGGAAATCGACGGCTCGGCCGCGCCGGGCTTGAGCTCGAGCGAGGGCCTGAGCTTGATGCAGAACGTCGCCCAGCAAAACATGATCCAGGGCATGAGCTATAGCTGGACGGGTCTCGCGCTCGAGGAACTCGAGTCCGCCGGCAAAACGGTTATCATCTTCGGCCTCGGCATCCTGGTCGTGTATCTCACGCTTTCGGCGCAATATGAGAGCTTCGCGCTTCCCTTCATCATTCTGCTCGCCGTGCCGATGGCAGTGCTCGGCGCGCTGCTTGCGCAAACGCTGCGCGGGCTGCCGAACGACGTCTACTGTCAGATCGGGCTCGTGATGCTGATCGGACTTTCCGCTAAAAACTCCATCCTCATCGTGGAGTTCGCCGAGCAGCTCCGCAAACAAGGGCGCTCTATCGCCGACGCTGCTATCGAAGCGGCGGAGCTGCGGCTCCGGCCCATCCTCATGACCTCGTTCGCTTTTATTCTCGGCGTCATGCCGCTCGTCTTCGCGCACGGCGCCGGCGAGAACGGCCGGCACTCGGTCGGCACCAGCATTGTGGGCGGCATGCTCCTGTCCACCATCCTCAACCTGTTCTTCATTCCCGTGCTTTACGTCATTCTGCAAACGCTGCTTGGCGCGAGCGGCGGAACGCGGCCCCATGTCGAGGGAACGTCTGTTCATCAGCCTGTACTTGAGCCCGAACCGGTCTCCCAACACTAGGGAACCTCTGATTAAGTCTCGGCCTTGATAAGCAAGCCCTTTCTATTGAGT
>CAXTSA010000344.1:0-3567 GCA_964246755.1 uncultured Acidobacteriaceae bacterium | reverse complement strand
ATACTTTTTGTCGCTGCCAAGGGTCTCTAGCTCGCGCTTCTCTTTCGCGAGGTCGTCAAACGGCCTCGCCTCATCCGTTATTGTTTTCCTGCAATCGCCACCCTGGAGTTCAAAAGCGCTATGCCCAAGCTTTCCATCCGCGACCTCGACCTGAAAAACAAGCACGTCCTGATTCGCGTCGACTTCAACGTGCCGCTTACCGAGGACGGTTCTGAGATCACCGACGACACGCGCATCCGCGAAACGCTGCCGACGATCAGGTACGCGCTCGAGCACAAAGCGAAGCTGATCCTGACCTCGCACCTGGGCCGGCCCAAGGGCAAGCCGACTGCAAAGTACAGCCTGCGTCCCGTGGTCGACCGGCTGAGAATCCTGCTCGACCATGCGATGGGCGAGGGCATCAACGTGGCGTTTTCGCCGGACTGTGTCGGCGAGATCGCCGAGGAGCTATCGCGTCAGCTTGAATCGGGCCAGGTGCTGCTGCTCGAAAACCTCCGCTTCCACCCGGAAGAAGAGGCCAACGATCCCGCGTTTGCAAAGAAACTCGCATCGCTTTGCGAGGTGTATGTCAACGACGCGTTTGGCACGGCTCACCGTGCGCACGCCTCGACCGAGGGCATTACACACCACGTGAAGCAGGCCGCGGCGGGCTTGCTGATGGAGAAAGAGCTGGATTACCTGGGAAGAGCGCTGGGGTTGGGCGACGGGGGAGCCGCATCGGTGCCGGCTAAACCATTCGTCGCAATTCTTGGCGGCGCCAAAGTGTCCGACAAGATCGGCGTGATTGAAAACCTGCTGGGCAAGGTGGACGCGCTTTTGATCGGCGGCGGCATGGCCTACACGTTCCTCAAAGCGCGCGGGCAGGGAGTCGGCAAGTCGCTTGTCGAGCTTGACAAGGTGGAGCTTGCGAGCAGCATGCTCAAGCAGGCCGAGCAGCGCGGCGTCCGCTTTCTGTTGCCGACCGATCATGTGCTCGCCGACCGGTTCGCGCCGGACGCGGCCACGCAGGTCTTCTCCGGCACCGGCGATTTTCCGGCCGATTGGATGGCGCTTGATATCGGCCCGAAAACGATTGAGACGTTTACGGCGGAGATCGCGGACGCAGCCACGGTTGTGTGGAACGGGCCGATGGGCGTCTTCGAGCTGCCGGCCTTTGCGCGAGGCACGACCGAGATTGCAAAGGCGGTCGCTGCCAATATCGCAGCGACCACAGTCGTCGGCGGAGGCGATTCGGTCGCCGCAATCCAGCAGGCCGGCGTTGCCGAGCGCATTAGCCACATCTCAACCGGCGGCGGCGCCTCGCTCGAGTTTCTGGAGGGCAAGAAGCTGCCCGGTGTAGAGGCGCTGACTGAGGCGGAGCGCGCCCCAGCATAGACGAGCATCTTGCTGCAGTGCCGCATTCTGATGAGCCGGGAGGACCGGTGCCGTACGTTGATCCGCAAGCAGGAGAGCCGAAATCGCTAGCACGCGCAAGCCGCTGATCGCAGCCAACTGGAAGATGTACAAGACTCCAGACGAGGCCTGCGCCTACGCAGAAGAGTTCGTGCCGCTGGTTGCCGGACACACCCGCGATGAGATCGCGATTTGCCCGACGTTTCTTTGTCTGCGCGTCCTTGCGCAACGCGTGCAGGGGGCCGGTATTCTGGTTGGCGCGCAGGATATGCACTCGGAAAATGAGGGCGCCTACACCGGTGAGATCTCCGCGCCCATGCTCCAGGCAGTCGGCGCGACGCACGTCATCCTCGGCCACTCCGAGCGCCGCCACTACAACCACGAGACCGACTGGGACGTAAATCGAAAGCTGCACGCCGCGCTCAAACATGGCATGACGCCGATTTTGTGCATTGGCGAGGTGCAGGAAGAGCGGGAAGAAGGCCGTACGAACGATGTGCTGCTGCGACAGATCAAGATCGGATTTGAAGGCATCAAGGCTGCCGAGGCTTCCCCGATTGTAATTGCCTATGAGCCGATCTGGGCGATCGGCTCAGGCCAGTCCGCGTCGCCCGAGATCGCGGACGAAACGCACGGCTTTATCCGTGGCGCTGTACGTGAGCGGCTTGGCGACGGGGTCGCCGATGCGATGCGCATTCTCTATGGCGGCAGTGTCAAGCCGGAGAACACGGCCTCGCTTCTCGAAAAAAGTGAACTCGACGGTGCGCTTGTAGGAGGCGCCAGCCTGGACCCGCACTCGTTTGCGGGCATCGTGAAGTACTAGCGATTCGGACGACTCTCTCAGCGTTCTTCGAGCACACCGGCAGCAGGGTCGGCAGCCATCTCGCCCATAGTCGGCCCCGTCCCGGTGTGCTCCACGCCAGGGCTGACCGCGTCCACCGTCGCACCCGATCCAAAGATGTGGCCCATCTTCTCCTGCTTGACATGGAGGTAGCGCTCGAAGCTCTGCTCCACCGGAACCACGGCTGATACACGCTCAATCACCTGGATCCCCGCACGCTCAAGCGCGGCCACTTTTTCGGGATTGTTGGTGAGCAATCGCACGGCCGGCACGTCGAGCTCCTTGAGCATCGCGGCTTGTAGTTCAAACTCTCGGCAGTCGGCCTTGAAGCCCAGCTCTACGTTCGCTTCCACCGTGTCGCGCCCCTGCTCCTGCAGCTCGTAAGCCTTCAGCTTTGCCATCAGCCCGATCCCGCGCCCTTCCTGCTGGTCGTAAAGGATGATGCCCGCGCCGATCTGACCGATGGATCGTAGCGCAAGCTCAAGCTGCAGCCGGCAGTCGCAGCGAAGGGAGTGGAACACATCGCCCGTGAGGCATTGCGAGTGGATGCGGACCAGCGGAGGCGCTGCGTGGATATCGCCCATGACGAGCGCGATCGCTTCTTCCTTTTCGACCGCGCGCGGCGGAACTTTTTCGTCGCACGGCGTGTGCCCGGTCAGCTCGCCGGAGTAGCCGAGAATGCGGAAGTTGCCCCACCGGGTCGGCAGGGCAGTGTCGGCAAGCTTGGTGACGCGGGCAAGCGGCATCGCTCGATTATACGAGCGCGAGCGCCACTCGCTCCCGAGCAGCGCGAAGGCCGCAATTGCTGCTGGGGCAAGCATCGCGCCGCCCGCCACGAAGCGGCAGCAAGCCGCGCAGGCGGTTCCAGCTTGAACCCAGGAGTACAGTAGGGGTGTGCTCGAACCGAAGCTGATCCTGATTACGCTACTGATCAAGCTCGGCGTGGCTGCCGCGGTGTCAAGCGCGCTCGGCCGCTCGCGATCGTTTCAGCGCTTGCTCTTCGCCGAGCAGCGCCGGTTTCCGCAGCAGCTCAGGCTCATCCTCTTCATCTGTGTTCCGCTCGCGCTCGGTGTGTGGGTGCGCACGGCGGTGCCCAACTTCTACGCTGCCGATATCTCGTTTGAAACCACCATCATCCTCGGGGTGCTGCTCGGCCCACTTTCCGCGATGCTCGGCGCTGTCCTGCTCTCCATCCCGGCCGTGCTGCACGGTGAACTCCTGACGCTCCCGTTTTACCTGCTGGTCGCCCTGCTCGCCGGCTCGTTTGCCCGCCTGGTGGAGGCCGAAGAAGTCTGGTCGTTTTCGCCCTTCGTCGACCTCAGCATCTATCGCTG
>CAXTSA010000343.1:0-3568 GCA_964246755.1 uncultured Acidobacteriaceae bacterium | reverse complement strand
ATGTTCGGCTTGCGGGTCTTCCCCCCGTCCTGCACCCGCCGCCATGGCAGTCCACGCGACTTTCGCCGGGAACCCGGTTCACAATTTATGGGACGGGCAGGTTCCGTTCCCATGGAGCAGACCTCGTATGCGCGCACCAGTCTTTTTCTTTGCCGTTCTACTCTCGCTTTCCATCTCCCAAGCGGACGGCTCGCCTACCCGGGATCGAGTGCATGCGCGGCCGCTCACCGCGGACGAGCAGGCCGCCCAGGTCGTCGACCGGTTCACTTTCGGGCCGACTCCGGGCATGGCGCAGGCGGTGGCGGCGACAGGCTGGGAGCAGTGGTTCTCCGAGCAGCTTCAGCCGGAGACGATCCCTGACTCCGCGCTCGAGAAGCGTCTGGCGGATTATCCCTCTCTGGCCATGTCTCCGGCTCAGTTAGCCGTGCAGTTTCCCGACGGGCAGGTGATTCGTCGCATTGCCGAAGGCAAGCAGGCCATGCCTGCGGACCCGCAACTGGCCGGCGCCTACCAGGTCTTGTTGGAGCGGTACCAGGAGAAGCAGGCAAAGAATCGCGCCGGTGTCCCAGTAGAGACGGTCCCGGCGAACGCCGCTGCCGCGCTCTCGATCCGGGCGCAGCAGACGCAGGAGGAGACGGGTCGGAAAGCGGCGGAGCAGGCCGGCGCCGCAGTGCTTGCCGGGCCCATTCTCGCGATGGCTGCCCCGGCTCGTCTTCAGGCGGTACTGGCGCTCCCCGTCGCGGACCGCATGCAGCTGACGCGCGGGCTGTCGGACCCGCTCAAAACGGAGCTGTTGCAGGGCGTCCCGCCGCGCGACCGCGAACTATGGAGCATGATGGCGGGCGGTTACGGCGGCAATGGGGTAGCGGCCGGTGAGTTGGAGCAGGCCAAGGTGCTGCGGGCGGTCCTGTCCGAGCGGCAGTTGCAGGAGGTCATGACCGACTTTTGGGTGAATCACTTCAATATAGATCTGGGCAAGTCCGGCGATGAGATTCTCTACACCAACCAGTTTGAGCAGAGCGCCATCCGTCCCCACGCGCTGGGCAAGTTCCGCGACCTGCTGCTTGCCACCGCGCAAAGCCCTGCGATGATGATCTATCTCGATAACCGCGCCAGCACAGGCGCGGACTCGCAGGCGGCAGGCAACGAGCGCAAAGGTGGCGCGCGGGCGGGTCTGAATGAAAACTACGGGCGCGAGGTGATGGAACTGCACACGCTCGGGGTCGACGGCGGCTACACCCAGGCCGATGTCACCGCGCTTGCAAACATTCTGACGGGCTGGGGCGTGGACCAGCCGCAGCAGGGGGGACCGTTCGCGTTCCAGCCAAGGCGGCATGAGCCTGGCCCGAAGCAGTGGCTCGGCCACACCGTGCAGGAAGGCGGCGAGCAGGAGGGAATCGACGCGATCGACTACCTTGCATCGCAGCCCGCCACGGCTCGCCATATCTCGTTTGAGCTGGCGCAGCGCTTTGTGGCCGACGCTCCACCGCCGGCGCTGGTTGATCGAATGGCGGCGACGTGGGCCGCGACCGACGGGAACATCGCCGAGGTGCTGCGGACCATGGTGCACTCGCCGGAGTTCTTCAACCGCTCAAACTTCCGCAGCAAAATCAAGTCGCCGCTTGAGTTTGTCGCTTCCGCCATGCGAGCAACTGAGACCGACCCGACGAACCCCGGCGCACTGGTCGCGCAGATTCGAGACATGGGGGAGCCGCTCTACCACTGCCAGCCGCCTACGGGGTATCCGAACACGGGCGAGCGCTGGATGAACTCGGCAGCGCTGGTCCAACGGTTGAACTTTGCGCTTGCGCTCTCGGAGGGTAAGGTGGGCGGCATGCGCTTGAACGCGCCCTTGCTGGTGGCGGCCGGTTTGATGGCCGGGCCGGTCCGAGAGGACACTGGCGCACACGCCCGAGCAATTTCGACATCGCCGCCACGAGAGGTGAGCGGCGACGACCGGGCACTCGCCCTGATGAAGCAGGCGCTGATCACGGGAGAACTTTCGCCTGAGACCAGCCGGGTGATCCATGCGCAACTGGCAGCCCGCGACGAACAGGCGGATGCGGCCAATCCCACGACGGCGCTCAATGCGATGGCCGCCATGCTGCTCGGCTCGCCCGAGTTTCAGGTGCATTAGATGGTTTCTTCTAGAGCTGCGCCTGACCCAAAGGTGTGGCATGTGGCTTTTTTTGACGGAAAAGCCACGCCGAACCTCGCTTGCTGGTCCGCACATGTAGGAGAATTTCGCTGCACGAGAAAGCCTGGCGCGTACGCCAGGCTTTCTGGTCTCGATTCAGATTACGGCTGCTGCGGCGCGGAACCCTCGGCGCCTACCAGGACGCGGCTGGCGGACCGCAGCTTCACGCTGCCGACATCCGTCTTGACCTTAAGCTCCGCGTAGGAAACTTTTTTCTCTTCCTTGACCGGCACTGCGAGCTCGTACTGGTTTTCGAGCCGCCGGGTCAGGTCGGAGAGGAAGGGGGTAAACGAGACGGGGTTGGAAAGCCCCTCGTAATAGAGGTTGCCGCCGGTGGTGTCGGCCACCTGCGACAGGTAGTTCTGGCCGGCGTTGGTCTCGTAAAAGGAGCGGCTGAACCGGCCCTGATCGCGGTAGTAGATTGAGAAAATCACGAGTCCGGCGCGTGTCGAGGCATCGAGCGCGGCACGGACGTAGGGGTCTTCCGGATCGTAGCGCAGGTTGTACTCATCGACGCCGTCGGTGATCATCAGCACCTCGCGCCTGGCCGCTGAGGGCTCGGCGGGCCAACGCTTGGCCAGGTCCTGCAGACAAAAGTACGGGCTGGCGTTTGAGCCCGGCGAGCCACCCGGCAGGTGCAGGGTTTTGGCGACAGCCGCGTGGTCCTTCGACAAGGGACCGGCGAAAATAGACGCGCCATTCTGCATATAAGCGATGCCGATGGCGACGTTGGGCGGCAGGCCGGTCACGAAGTTGGCCAGATCCTCAAGGTTGCGGCCGAAGGAGGTGCGGGCGGAATTGTCGATGAGCAGCACCAGCTGCACCTCGCCCTGCCCGTAGGGGTGCCAGGCCAAAGGCTGCACGGTTTTTCCGTCCACCTTGACCTGCAGCGAGGTTTCGGGAACTGTGGCAACAGCGTCACCGCTCTTTGGGAGTACGGTGACCACCGTCTGCGCGCCAGGCGGGGTTACCTCTGTTTGTGCCCATGCGCTGCCTGCGGTGAGCAGGGCGGCCAACCCCAGGGATGAGGCCGTGGTAAGTACCTTTGCTGAAATCATGCGGACTTCCTTTCGCGCATACGGTCGAGCGCGGTTCACTCCAGCGCGGGCCCGGTTCGCTCTTACATCTGTATAGACCCCTTTTGGATGCGAAAGATGTGCGCCTGGTCCGGCTTGCCGGGAACGGCTGGCTTGGGTGGACTATGCTTCTGGGAGGATGAAAAGAGTTGTTACCGCGGCGGTGCTGATTCCCCTGGTGCTGGTAGTTGTTTTCTGGAACTCGCTGCCGGTGCTGACGGTGGCGAGCGCGGTGGTCGCGGGACTTGCCACGTGGGAGTTCCTGGGGCTGGCTGCCGCCAATGGCGCGCCGGGT
>CAXTSA010000342.1:3318-3573 GCA_964246755.1 uncultured Acidobacteriaceae bacterium | reverse complement strand
GGCTCCGGTCTTGCAGCGAGCGCGGCAAGCGCCAGCAGGTGGGCGCGGCCGAGATCCTGCACGTGAATATAGTCGCGCACCGCGGTGCCGTCGGGGGTGGGGTAGTCCTGGCCGAAGATTTTGATGGACTCGCGGCGGCCGAGGGCTACGTCGAGCACCAGCGGGATCAGGTGCGACTCGGGCTCGTGGGCCTCGCCGCGACCCGGCACCCCGCCGGCCCCGTTGAAGTAGCGCAGGCTGGCGGCGGAGCCGCCG
>CAXTSA010000342.1:0-3308 GCA_964246755.1 uncultured Acidobacteriaceae bacterium | reverse complement strand
TGTCATGGAACCAGGGGAGCATCTGCTCCACGAGCAGCTTGCTTTCGCCGTAGGCGTTCGTGGGGCGCAGGGGAGCGTCCTCAGGAATGGGCGTGCGGTCGGGCTCGCCGTAGAGGGCGGCGGTCGAGGAAAAGACCAGACGGCGCACGCCGGTCGCGAGCATGGCTTCCAGCAGCGTGAGAGTGGTGGCGCTGTTGTTCCGGAAGTAGACTTCCGGTTTCTTCATACTTTCGCCTGCCTCGATCAGCGCGGCGAAGTGCAGCACCGAGTCGAAACCCTGCCGGAGCGTCTGTTCAAGCAAAGCGCGGTCCGAGATTTCGCCTTCCACAAAGGCCGCGCGCGCCGGGAGCATGGAGCGGTGTCCGTGGCAAAGGTTGTCATATATGACGACTTCATGGCCTCCAGCCGCGAGTTCTTCCGCAACCGTTCCGCCGATGTAGCCGGCCCCGCCTGTCACCATTACTTTCACGTTTGTCGTCCTCTTGTCCTGGAAAATAGGAGGGGAGCAACCGAAAGTGCGCTCACTCCGTCCAAACAGCGTACTTCAGAGGTCTTTTTTCTGTGCTCCCCTGTCCCGCAAGCTCCCAATGGTAACTGAAATGCGCTCTCGGTTACTTTTGAGCGGATGAGGTTTTGCCCCTGCCGGGTAGAATGTACCCATATTCCTCACCACATGTTTCCAGTCGCCGCAGGGGGCGAGTGTGGCTTGAGATGGAGGCATAATGCGTGAAAGCGCAACCGAGACCCCGAGCGGGGCTCACAGTGGGCAGTTGGAAGAATCTGTTCATGGAAGCCGGGAAACCGCCGATAGTGTTGCCAAGCGTTTCTTAACCGTTTCGCCGGGCACCGATGGCGCGCTACGACACACCCAAACGAGTACCAGGACAGGATCAATGCCGCAAACACCAAATGTCAACAGCGAAGCGAGCCGCGAGGGGAATGCCGGCGTTGCTCCGGCCGGAGCGCCTGCGCAGCGAGACGTGCTGAACCATGCCAACTTCGGCCTGCTGCCCGAGGACAAGCGCAGATTCGGCTCTTTCGGTGTTGCGGCCGGCGTCAATATCGCGCTCGTGGCACTGCTTCTTGTGCTGACGATCGACCAGGTGCATGAGGCGCGCGTTCATCGGCAGGAGCAGCTGGTTTACCTCGCCCCGCCGCCGAAGCCGTACGTCCCGCCGGTTCCCAAAATCAAGATGCCTCCGATTCCACCGCTTCCAAAGGAGGAAGCGAAGATACCGCCCCCTCCCAAGCCGGTGATCGAACCGCCGAAGGTGGAGCTGCCCAAAGTCGCGGCCAAGGCACCAGCAATGCCCGCACCGGCGCCGCGGCCGGTCGTCACGCCGCCCAAGCCAATTCTGGGTGCCTTTAAATCGCCGGAAGCACCCGCGCAGCAGGCACCGCGCGTGGCAGCGGCGCAGGCTGCCGGGTTTGGTGCGCCGACCGGGGTGCAGGCGAACCCGAATGCGAACCGGCCGTCGCAGCTGGCGGCGGTGGGCGCTTTTGGAGCGGCGGCGAACAGCAATCAGGGCGCGGCATCGCGCCAGGGCGCGGTCGCGACGACCGGGTTCGGATCGGGTGCGCCTTCCGGCTCTCCGAATGGAAGCGCTCGCGGCGCCGTCGCATCGACGGGATTCGGGGCGGGCTCGCAGCCGGCCGGCGTGCCGGGCGGCCGGGGGCGGGTGGCGGGGGGGGTGGGGGGGGGGCGGGGGGACGGTGGCCTCAACCGGGTTTGGCGCGGGTTCTCAGCCCGGCGGAACCGCTGGGGCGCATGGCGCCGTGGCATCGACCGGTTTTGGGCAGAGCCGTGCCACGGCGGGCGGACCGCCGGCGCGGGCACAGGAGCCTACGACCACGCCGATTGTAGTGTTGTCGAAGCCGCTGCCGCAGTACACCGCCGAGGCGCGGGATGCACATGTTCAGGGAGATGTAACCCTCGAAGTCCGTTTCACGGCAGAGGGGCAAGTGGAAGTGCTGCGTGTAGTGAGCGGACTGGGGCATGGACTCGACGAGCAGGCGCGGCTTGCCGCGGCGAGAATCCACTTCAAACCGGCGACGCGGGACGGCAAGGCGGTCGACCAGGTTTCCGTCATCCACGTCGCGTTTCAGCTTGCATAGCTTGGTTTTACCCCGAGAGTTTCTTTTCGGGCACGGGTTTCTAACGTTGGACACAGCCGGGGTCGTTCTCGGCACATGAGGGTTTTTATGGTTGCACGTAAGCTCGGGCTTTTGGCACTGGGCGTCTCGCTGGCGGTTGTGCCGGCCTTCGCGAAAAAGGAAAAGCCGCTGCAGCTGGTTCCGCTTACCGCGGACCAGAAAGCGCTTGTCACCAAGGCGATGGCGCAGGAAAAAGACACGGTCAAGCAGATCGCCAAGCACACGCCGGTGGTACAGACCTATATCCAGAACATGCGGCCAGATCCTGTCGAGTACCAGGTGCCGGTTTCGGACCAGTACATCATCGGCCGCGTCGATTTCGGCAAGACGTTTTCCAACGACGAGTACGATGCGCGCGCGACCAAGCGCGGCCTGCTGCACGGCTCGCTCAAGTACGTTACCGGGCTGAGCAAGGCGTTTGAGCTGAGCTACTCGCCGACCGGCTTCATGGACATGATGTTCATCGACCCGGCCGGCTTCGATTTCGAGCACTACGATTTTTCGTTTGTGCGGCGAGAGTTCATCGGCAATGTGCGGACCGCGGTTTTTGATGTCAAGCCGGGCAAAAAGGCGGGCGCGGGCCGTTTCTTCGGCCGCATCTGGGTTGAGGACCGTGACGGTCACATCGTGCGGTTCAACGGTACCTACACGAGCAACCCGAACGACGAAGATACGCACTACTACCATTTCGACAGCTGGCGCTCGAACCTGCAGGAGGGTGTGTGGCTGCCGTCGGTGATCTACACGGAAGAGTCAGACCACGCCGCCGCGGCGCACGCCAAGGGTTTCAAGGCGCAGACGTACTTCTGGGGCTACTCGCTTAAGTTGCCGCAGAATGCCTCCGACAACTCTTCGATGGAGATCGACAACGCGCAGGACCAGAGCCAGAACTCGCAGGACGTGAACCCACTGCAAGCCCAGCGACTTTTCGTCACGCAGGCTGAAAACAACGTGCTCGATCGGCTGGTGCAAGCCGGCCTGCTCGCCCCGGCGAGCCCCTTTGACAAGGTGCTCGAGACAGTTACCAACAACATCATCATCGGGAACAATCTTCAGCTGCCGAGCGACATCCACTGTCGCGTAATGCTGACGCAGCCGCTCGAGTCGCTCGCGGTCGGCAATACGATCCTGCTCAGCAAGGGCCTGGTCGATAC
>CAXTSA010000341.1:0-3574 GCA_964246755.1 uncultured Acidobacteriaceae bacterium | reverse complement strand
TTCCAGGACCGAATGGGCCTTGCTATCGACTGAAGTTCGAGCCCAACGCTGCCTTTCACCCACCTGACCGGCAGGCCGAGGTCTACCACGGCATGGCCGGCGAGCTGTGGATCGATCAGGCGCAGCAGCGGATGGTCCGGCTCGACGCGCATTTGACGAGCGATGTGAATTTCGGATGGGGCATTGTCGGCCGGCTGTTCCAGGGCGGGACGATTCTCGTCGAGCAGAAGGACGTGGGCGAGCACCACTGGGAGACCACTCACATGCGCTTGAACCTTTCGGGAAAAATCCTGATGGTTAAGGCTCTGCGGATCGACACGACGGAAGATTCGACCGAGTTTCAGCCGGTTTCGGACGCCGGCTACAAACCAGCGATTGCTCTGCTCGAGGCAGAAACTCTGCTCCATGCGGGTGACTGATTCTGTCTGCGCTTACGAAGCAGGCTTTTTTCTCAGCCTTCTTCACTGCGCGGTCTTTGGCCGCTCAAGCTTGAACCGGTACGTGAACTGGAGGTAGACGAGGGTGAGCGGAGGGCGATGACCGGTGCTGGTCATCACGTAACCGGGAAAGAAGTGCCCAACGCCGGCGTTGGTAACAAAAGACTGGTGATAGATGTACTTCGCGGAAGCATCGAACCCGCTGCCGATCCCGTCATGCGGAAAACGAGCTGCGGGCGCGCGCAGCAAGCTAGAGCCTGAGCCTGTATACACGCCGTCACGGGTCGAGGCGACGTGGAGCGATTCTCCCTGGAAAAGCATCAGGAAATTGGTGCGGGGCGCGAGCGAAAAGTTGAGCCGGTCCTCCTTGATGTTCTGGAAGCCGAACAGGTCGACCAGGCCGAATGCATTGTGGTTGCTCGGATACTGCTGGTCATAGGTGCCGATGCGAAAAGCGTTCGTGTGCGGGTTCCCGGTAGCGTAGTCGTACTCCCCTTCAATGTGCGGCTTCCAGGGCACCGAAGCCGCGGCATAGCCTCCGCGTATGATCGCAGCGCCGCTATGGATTGAATCATTGCTGTAGCTGCCTCGCTGCAGCACGCCGGTTCCCGAGGAATCGAAGCCTAAAGGCAGCTTGGTCTGGTAGTACGAGCCAAAGCTCACCTCGGTCTCGGTTCCGGGCCGTCCCTGCTGGCTTGTCACGCGAGGCAAGGCGCGCACCAGCACAAAGGGCTGCACGGAGGTGTTCGGCAGCACATTGGTAAGAGCGCCTTCAGCGCCGTGAAACGTAAGCCCCGCTCCGTGCTTGTCGAGGCTGGTGGGATAGATGGTCACGACGGACGTGGTGAATAGGTCGACGCGATACTTGCTGCCCTCACCCAGGCGCAGGTCGGCGCCGTCCCACGTGCGGCTGTTGTTGGTCCAGTCACTGATCCCGACCACGCGCTCGTCGCCAAATTTAAGCTCCTGCCGCCCTACAATCAGCTGTGCCGGCTTGGAGCGAAACTTCAGGTAACCCTGGCGAAAGTCGAAGCTATCGCGTTGGTTGGCGGCCACATCGCGCACCGGCAAACCCAGCGCATGCGTATCCATGAACTGCAGGTATCCGGTAAGCCACGGAGTGGGGCGCACGGTAAGCCCACCCCAGGCGCGGGTCAGTTCGTACAGGCGGTCCTTGCCGGCAACGTAGCCAAGTGTGCTCTGCTCCTCAAGCCGGCCGCGCAGCTCCATGTCGAAAGTCAACCAGCTGGGGAGTTGCTCCACACGCAGATTCTGCTGAACACCCTCCTTTTTGGGATACATTTCGCGTTGCGCGAGTGCCGAAAGAGTGAAAAGGGGAACGGCGAGGAGAGCGAGAAGGCGAGACGGGGAGCGCATAAGTCAGTCATAACTCCACAAACATAACTCGGACAAAGGGACAGGAGCTTGCCCGCGGCAAACTCCTGGTAAAAAGGCCAAAGAGAATTCCCTCCCTTTATTCCGGCATAACAACTGCTTCCTTCTTACCGATCTTGCTCAGGAACTCCTCGCCGGTGCCGATGTGCTCGTCTACCAGCCTCGCAGGGGTATGCGCCAGCCACTCGCCGAGCGAGATGTCCTGGTACTCAGGGGTTGGAAAGACCTCGAGGAAGACCATATCCGTATCGCCGGTGTTCTCGATGTAGTGAGGCAACGAGCGATCGATGTACCCCACGTCGCCCGCGTGGAAGTCCATGGTGCGGGCGTGCCCGCCGGCGGAGAACACGGTCATCCGGCCACTGCCTTTCACGTAGTACTGCCACTCATCCTCGTTCGGGTGCCAGTGCAGCTCACGCAGGCCGCCGGGCTTCAGCGTGACGATTGCCGCGGCAATGTTTGTGGCCGGGAAGTTTGAGCGGTCGACGATCTTGACGCTCCCGCCCGCGCTCACCTTCGTAGGCTGCATCTTCCCGGTGAAAAATGCGAAGCTATTTGGCACCGGGCCGGTCCCGGCGTACACCTGCTGTTTTTCCTCTTCCAGCGGGCGGGGCAGGTCGCGAGGGAAGATGAAGAGCTCGCGCGTCGGCACCTTCGCAAAGGTCGTCGCCGGCGTGTTGAAGTTCTTCGCTAGCACCTCCTTCGGCGTGTGGTGCAGCCAGTCGGTCAGCAGAAACGTCTCGAACTCGTTGAAGTTGCCATCGTCGAACACCAGCAGGAACTCGCATCCATCAGGCCCGAGCCCCTGGATGGAGTGCGGAATGCCGCCTGGGAAAAGCCAGAGGTCGCCCTCGTGCACGTCCTCGACAAACGCCCGGCCTTTCTGGTCCACGGCCGTGATGCGCGCGCTGCCGGCCGTCATAAAGGCCCACTCCGGCCCCCCCTGCCAGTGCAGTTCGCGGATGCCGCCGCGGATCAATCGCATTTCCACGCCGGCCATCTTCTTCGACATGGCGAAGTCGCGCACCGTAACCTGGCGCGTCCAGCCACCCGCCTCAATCCGCTTGTGCGCAAACGCGAACGGGTATTTGAACGGCGGCTGGCCTCCCGCGTCGGTCGTTGGGGGCCAAACGGAGTCAGGCTCCGACTCCTCGAGCGCCTGGTTCTTGGGGCCGGGCTGCCGCTCATTGATACCGGTGTGGTTATCACCGCTCTTGTCGGCCGTCTGCTGCGCGGCCGCGATCAGCGGCAGGCTAGCCGCAGCTGCCACCATTGCGGAGCTTTTCCCCAGAAACGTTCGCCGGCTCAGTCCGTCCTTATTGCCCTGCTCTTCCATGCTGCTTCCCTCTTTTCTGTCTTGGTGAATCTACTGTGTCTCAACACAACCTGCAATCCTTAACTTCACAGTACTTCGAGCAGCCCCTTGTGTTCGTTCTCTGACGAACTGTTTTCTTCCAGGCCAAAACGCATACGGCGGCGTCCCTTTCGGATGCGCCGCCGTCTTCTGTGCCGCGCGTTCGCTAGCTGAAATTGGTATCGTCGTCTCCGCCGAAGTCGCCGCCGCCATCGGAGAAATCGTCCCCGTAACTCGCGTCTTGTCCGCCCGTGTCATACGGGCCCTGCGGTTGCTCATCCGGGCCGCCGCCGCCGGTGCCGGCCGGGTTGTCGTAATAGTTGTTGATGACTTCCTCCCGGGGAGCGTCGCCGAAACCGCCGCCGCCCAAACCGCCCCCACCGAAGCC
>CAXTSA010000340.1:0-3607 GCA_964246755.1 uncultured Acidobacteriaceae bacterium | reverse complement strand
TTCAAACCCGGCGCATACTGCTCCCACTCCTTGTGACCGAAATACGACTTCATGGAGCCCGTCGCGACAATAAGGTAGTCATACTGCAGCTGCGCACCACCGCTCAATTTCACCTGTTGCTGCCCCGCGTCAATGCCTTCCACCTCCTCCATCAAGACATCGACGTTTTTCGCACCGCGCAGCACACTGCGTATAGGCGACGCGATATCGGAGGGCGCAAGCATCGCAAGCGACACCTGGTAGAGCAGCGGCTGAAACGTGTAGTGATTGCTTCTGTCCACCAGAGTCACATCTACCGGCATTTTTCGCAGAGCCTTGGCCGCATTCATACCGGCGAAGCCGCCGCCCAGGATGACAACCCGCGGCCTGCGTTTTTCCTCGACCGCTCCGTTCGCAAATACTTTCCCTGTCGATTTCCCAGCCGCCATCAAGCTCCCATCCGCGCCAGCCACACGGCCTCGCTGTCCTTCAACAGATGCACACAAGACCGGAGGCGAGGCATTTCCATCTCGCACCTCTCGTCCGTAACTTCTACCGCAGCAAATTCAATCGCCTGTTCGCGGAGAGTCGGGATCCGTTCCGTTCGAGGCGAGCGGGTCAGCCGATTGCGGCGGCACCTGCCTCGGCAACGGACTGGTCCTGTGGTTTGGTACCACCGCTCACACCAACAGCGCCGACAACGCGTCCGGCGCGCTTGAGAGGGATTCCCCCGGCGAAAATCATGACCCTGCCGCCGTTCGAGACGTGAATGCCGTAAAACTGCTGACCAGGCTGCGCATTGTCAGCCAGATCGATAGTGGGGAGGTCGAATGCGCGCGCCGTAAAGGCCTTGTTCATGGCGATATCGATCGAACCGAGCCACGCGCCTTCCATCCTCGCGAACGCGAGCAGGTTGTTCCCCGCATCCACAACCGCGATGTTCATAGGCTGCGCTATTTCGCCAGCCTTTTTCTCCGCCGCGGCAATGACCTGCCGCGCTTCCTCCAGGGTAATGCTTGCCGCTTCTGACGCTGCCATGCGCTTTTGCTCCTCCGTTGTGGGCTGCCGTTCCCGGCCGACGCACTGGCCGGCACGGTTAAGCCTCGCTGCTCACTCTGATGCCAACGGTCCAGGGGTGGTTTATGGAGCGCCGAGCCGTCCTGTCCGCAGAATCGGCTCCGGCCAACGCCCCCTTTCTACGGGTGTTCGGAAATGCTGAAGCTCAACGTCCCATACTGCCCTGTTGTCGCCTGCACCTTCAGCGTCGCCGCTTGTCCGCCGGGATCCATCGGCGTTAGAGTCACCAACCCATTCGCGTCGGAGGTCGCGGTGCTCGCCTGCGAGCCGAGTTGCTGCGCGGCTGGGCACCGGCCCTGGGCCGGGCATGGGGGCTGCCAGACCGTCATCTGCTGGTAGAAGTTCACCGTCGCGCCCGCCAAGGGGTGCCCCGCCCCATCCACCACCTCAAGCGACACCGGCATGGCTGTGCCGCCTGCCGGGAGGCTCTGCCCAACACCGCTTACCGGCAACAGCGTTGCGAGCTCCGCGTGCACGGCGTTTATCACGAAGGTCGCGCATGTGCTGCTTCCGGACTGGCAAGCGTACACGTTCGCGGTTGCGCCAGCCGCGAGCGGTCCCGCTGTCACCGTGGTCACCGCCAAGCCCGCCGCATTGCTGACCGAGCCGGTCGGCGCTGCCATTTGGGCTCCAGTGCCGCCGGACCACTGCACGGAAGCGCCCTGAACCGGCTTGCCGCTGCTCAGCACAACCGCGGTCGGCATCCAGCTCGCCTGCGTTCCAATGGCGAGGTACAAAGTGTTTGTCGGCGCGATCTGCGGCGGCGCGCCTCCGTCGAACTCCGCGATCACGCTCGCACCGTTTGAAAGGGTTGCAGTCACCTGGGTCGCGGCTGCAGTCCCCGCAGAGACCATCATCGTCGCCAGCCCGCTGCCGTTGGTCATGGCCGTACACGGCATTCCGGAGCAGTTCAGTTGCGCTACCCCGCTCGCCACCGCGAAGCTCACGGAGACGTTTGCCGCCGGCGTCTTCCCGTCGCCCGCTACCACCTGCACCGTCATCGGCATCGGCACGCCCTGGCTCACGGTTCCGCTGGGCGCAGCCACCAACTTCACGCCGTCAGAGCCTTGCGCGTCATAGCTCAGCCCGTCCAGTATCTCCGCCAAACCCAGCGTCTGCGGATCCTGGACCGCCACCACCACCGTGCCGGTCGCGGCACTTACCGACGGCGCCACCGCCGTGATCTCGGTTGGCGTCACGCTGGTCACCGCCGCCTGCGCCGTGCCCACCAGAACCCTTACCCCAGGCCGAAACCCCTGCCCATGGATCGAGATCGTGCCTCCGTTCAGAGTCAACCGCGAAGGGAACACTGCATCCGCATACAGCACCCGCGCGCGATACGTAAAGTCCGGCCGTCCATCCCCCCGAGCATCGGCGAATGCCACGCGGATTTCGCTGTCCGCCTCCGTCTGGGCCGAAAGGGTCCCCAACCCCGGCATGTTCCCATTGAACGGCGCCGTCATTGCAATCTCCGGCAACCCTCCCACCGAGTCCGTGCCGTTCCAAAGCCCGATCAATACGGCGGACTTGGCCTCAGACCCCAGTCCGCTCTCATCCAGTGAGATAGCCTCGACCGTGAAGTAGCGGTTCGCCCGCGCGTGGAACTCAAACCATCCGGTGTGGCCGTAACCCACCAGCTTCGAGAGCCACTCCCCATTGCCGCCCGCATTGTTCGGCGCTGACTCCACTCCATCGTCGGTCTGTGTCTCGTCGGCCGAATCCGTCATGGTGAAATCCTGCGTTGTCACCGCGCCCGCGCTCAAGCTACCCAGCTGCACCGTCTGCATCGCGCCCGAAGGCGCCACCTGGCTTCCCGAGTAGGGCCCTACTGATGCAGTGCCCGTGTATAGCGGGTCGATCGGCTCGATCGAAAGCTGGTAGTTGGCCGAGGTCGCGCCCGGAGGTAGCGGCACCCCACTCAGCACGAACCAGCCTTCCTTCGCTGCGTCGTCGGTTCCGAACCGGCCATAGGCGTTGCCCTGTGCATCCGTAGGCCCGGTCACAGGGTTGCCGGCGTTGGTGCGAAAGTACGCACCGCTCACGGCACTCACGGTATAGCGCAGATCGGGCGTACTGCCGTTCGCGGTAGCGTTGACTGGAGTCAGGACCACGTTGACCCCCTGCATGCCCTGCCCGTTGCGAAACGACACCGTACCTTGCACGGTGATCGTCGCGGACGCGGTCAGGGTCTTCCCACCCCACGAACCCGCGTTGGCCGTGGTCACGGGGTAGAGCTGGTTCAGCCCGGCGATGTCATCGAGCCGCAATGTATACGGGTTCGGAATGCAGGCAGTCGTGGAACCGGTGCACAGCCGCTCAGAAGGGTGCATCAGCGGCCATCCGGCAAGCCCGTCCGTGGTCTGGTTGCTTGGCCACATCGCCTCGTTCACCTGCGACCGGTCCAGCCCCAGCACCCTGCCGAAAGCCCGCACCAGCTCGTACTCGAGCAGCCCATCCAGGGCGCTCGACGTCGCGCAGCGGCCGTTTATCAGGATCAATGCGTGCGTAATCGTGCCGGCGGTGGAGATGTTGTCCACCGACGAGTACACGC
>CAXTSA010000339.1:0-3612 GCA_964246755.1 uncultured Acidobacteriaceae bacterium | reverse complement strand
CATCTTCGCCGTCTGCCCGTAATAGTTCAGCCGGTCCAGCAGCTTCTTCTTCGCCGGGTTGAAGTTCGGAATCCCGGCCAGCTTCTCTTCAAACCGCTCCCACTCCTTCAACGGGTGGATCTCCGCAACCTTGCCGTCCTTGCTCGTGATGTAGAACTGCTCCCCATTCGGGTCGTTGAGCCGCTGCTTGAACTCCGCAGGCAGCTTCAACCGGCCTTTCTCATCAACCCGGGCTGGATGGTTTCCGCGAAACATCGTGCCTCACCCTCGCTGCCCTGCAGTTTTCACTAGGTCAAATGCAAACGCGTTGATCATGCGCCCGAAAGAGGGAGAAGAGCAACCCCTTTTCTCCACTTTCAACCACTTTCGACCACAGACTAGCGAACGAACCCCCAATCTCCAAAGGTTTTTTCTTGAAAATTACTGGAAATTGATTACCAAAGTCGTATATCGGTGGAAGGCCTGTGTAAATCCGAGCTCGGATGTAAATGCGATATCGGAATCGTGCAATCCCTACCGCATTGCGCGACGACGTTTGCGAGGCAGGGGGAGGGTCAGCTGTCCAGCAGGGCGGCTCGCTCACGCAGGCGCCGCTGCAGATAGGCGGCCAGATAGAGCACCACGGCGATGTTGATCAGGGTGAGGCCCGCTTTCGGCCAGTTGGGCTTACGCAGGATTTCGAAGAACTCCCATGGAAGGAACGAGGCGGAAACGATCAGCGTCAGGTATTCGGCCCAGGCTTTGCCGAGCATAAGGCCCACCCCTTCGAGGACGTCGAGCGCGGCGTCGCAGAAAATGAGAATGGAAAGCTGGCGGAGCCGATGCGGCGTGATCGAGGAGATCTTGTCGAGGATGAAGTTGACAATTCGGCTCTCCGGGTCAAAGCGCAGGTCGACGATCCAGTGGGTCACAACGGTGACCAGGTCGCGATGCACCAGGCGCAGAGCGCCGAAGCCCAGCGCGACAAACAAGATTGCCTTCAGCAGCTTGCTGATGCCGATGAGGATGAGCCAGCGATTGGTCTCTGGTGTCTGTCGGGATGGATGGGCGGTGAGCTGATGCATGCGTACGAGCCAGAACCTTAAGCATACGCAATCGCGAGGGCCGTGAGCGTGGAGCACTGGGCAGGGCAGAGGCGCGGGGCGAAAGGGACACGCTCCCACTGCGCAAACAGACACTTTTACAGGCGCACAAATCGATCTCGCCTGAATCCGTTTGTTACGGGAACGCGTTTCCAAACCGAATCATCTCAGCAGTTGGAATGGCTCCAGACGTACAGAAAAAGCAGGGGATCCTTCACAGGACGGTCCTTAGACGGACGCAGGAAAGGGATACAAAACAATGAAAAGCAACACACTTTTCGCAGCGGCACTTGCTCTTGCCATGGGTTTCTCCGCAGTAGCAATTCAAGCAGAAAAGAAGGACCCGATGGTGGGCGGCGCGGCCATGTACCCGACAAAGAACATCGTGGAGAACGCGATGAACTCGAAGGACCACACGACACTGGTCTCGGCTGTAAAGGCCGCGGGGCTGGTGGACACTCTGGAGGGTCCGGGACCCTTCACGGTGTTCGCACCGACCAACGAGGCGTTTGAAAAGCTGCCCTCAGGCACAGTGGACACGCTAGTCAAGCCGGAGAACAAGGACCAGCTCACCAAGATCCTGACCTACCATGTGGTACCGGGCAAGCTCACCTCGAAGGATATCGCGAAGCTGATCAAAAAGGGCGACGGCAAGGCGGAGTTGAAGACGGTGCAGGGCGAGATGCTGACCGCGACAATGCAGGATGGCAAGCTGGTGCTGACGGATCAGAAGGGCGGCACGGCGACGGTGACGATTGGGGATGTGCTCCAGTCGAACGGAGTCATCCATGTGGTGGACGCGGTGCTGATGCCCAACTGACGGTGCAGAAAAGGAGCCGTTCTTGTGGTTTTTCGCGCGGTTTTTGCGCAGCACAAATGTAGATCGAAATGCGCTGTTGCATACATAGGTCGCCGGTACGGTCCTTCCGTACCGAACCGCGCTTTCGCTCAGAGCATACGTGCCTCCTTTGCGGGATTGACAAAGAGCTACCTTCGTCCAAAACATAACGGGTGTATGGGAACCAGGCGCCCGCTTTGCGTTTTGCCCTGGACAAGGCGGCGCCGGCGGAGAAAGCGGGCTGCCGCATCCCAAGAACGTATGCGCCATACCTTGAAAATGCAGCAGTGGGTTCCCTACCCGTTGAGCGATGTCTTCAACTTCTTCGCGGATCCTAAAAACCTGCCGCCGTTAATGCCCGGCTGGCAAGCGACGAGCATCGAGGCGGAGACGATTTTTAGCCCGCCACCGCCGCCTCGCACTCGTCAGAGCCCGGCCGGCCACGCGGCGGGTCGAGGCTCCCGGATGCTGATTAGTTTTCGGCCGGTCCCCTTTTCCCCGGTGCGGCTGCACTGGGACGCTTACATCGCCGAGTTTGCGTGGGATGACCACTTTTGCGATGAGCAGGTGCGCGGGCCTTTTGGCTACTGGAGACACTGCCACCGTGTGCGCGAGGAGTTTCGCCGGAATGTGCGCGGCACCGTTGTCGTGGACGACGTGACGTTTGCTTTTCCGCTTGGGCTGTTGGGAGACGCGGCTTACGCGGCGGGCGGCGCACTCCAGGTGCGGGCGCTGTTCCGGTACCGACAACGGGCCCTGCTGAAGGTACTGTCGGGGTCTCTGGCAACGGGATAAATCGGGGTTCGCTTGCGTTGCTTCGCCCACATCTCGCAGCTTGCGGAGTTCTGGCCCAGAGAAACGCGGCGGTACTCTGGCGTGTGAAGACGCAGGAGGTTGTTCCGACTCAGCTTTGCGCGGGAGGCTGGAAGGCCAAGGTTAAGGCTCGCTTACCTTGCACCCACTGTGAGCAGAGCTAAACAGCTTCCAGCCGTGCCGCCGTGGCCAGCTAGTGTGTCACGGCTTCGAGCATCACGCAGCCGAGACTGGCTGCTCGGAGGCGTGATGCTCTCCCGCGCCCGCGCATGCATCAGCAAGAAGAACATACCAAACACAACCGCCAGCCCAAGCAGGCAAAGTAGGAGAAAGCGGGTGACGCGTCCCGGACTGAAGGGTTCTGACAAACCGGCCTCCTCTACATTCAACATTGGGATGCGCGCAGTCTCGTCCCGGCACAGGTACAATTGCGATTAACCGGGAAGAACGTTTCGACGATTTATAGACCCGGAACTTGGCAACGCCCTGAAGGGCAACGCCCTAAGCGCTTGAGGAAAGATCCCCGCGCCGGGTGAGAGGTCTACACAGCGAATGAAGAAATGGATTTTGTTTGTGGCGAGCCTGCCTTTGGCGGCCGTCGTGGCGCATGCGCAGGAGAGCCGGCAGGATGCAAGTGTCAGCTACTCCGGGCTTTTTTCACCCCAGGTCGTCGGCAACGCCGTTACCCAAACTGGGACAGTCGGCGACGTGGGCGTTCTCGCCAGCTACCGCTACCTGCTTACGCCGCGTGGCGCGGTTGAGGCGAACTACGGCTACAACCGCTACATCAACAAGTACAACGGACCGACGGGCGTATATCGCGCGCACACCCAGTTCCAGGAGTTTTCAGCCGAGTACGTTTACAGCGCTTTCTCCTGG
>CAXTSA010000338.1:0-3633 GCA_964246755.1 uncultured Acidobacteriaceae bacterium | reverse complement strand
GCACCAGGCCGCCCCCGCAGTGCGCAAACGCATCAAGGCGCAGGCTGGCGTCCGCCGCCAGAAAGGTCTGCTCGGCAACCGAGTAGGTTGGGTCGAGCTGGCGCGTGATGCGCCATGCCAGCCGGTTCGCGACGTCGGGCAACCGGCTCAGTTCGGCGGATTCAGTAATGGGCGCGCTCTCGCGCAGGTTCGCGATGTCGAGTACGCGCGCGGTCGCGGTGATCCGTGATGCGCCTTCCTGGGTGTCGACCTGGTATGTCCCGAGGATTACCGAGTCCGCGTCGAGGGTCTGCGCCAGGCGCAGGGTGCTGGCGCGGGTGGGGCGAAAATCCGGCGGCAGCCCCAGGTGGTCGAGCGCATAGGCCCGGTCGTCGCGGCTGATGGGCAGAAAGCCCGCCGCCGAGAAACGCTGGTTCAGAATCTCCGGAAACGCCGCGCCGATCCAGTCCACGCTTGCGCCGCCGCCGGCGTTTTCAAACGGCAGCGCGAGCAGCAGTTCCCCATGCGCTTCGATCGCTGTCGCGGGCGTCGCAGGCGTTGCCGGCTGCGGGCGCCCGGCGGTCGATGGCTCAGGGTTATTGCCGGTTCCCTGTGCGAGCGCGCTCAAAGAAGAGGCGGCCAGAAGGAGGCAGATCGGCAGGGAGCAGGCGAGGAAACGGGTGCGGCGCAGGGTTAGCTCCTTTGAGGCTTCACTGGGGTTGGCGCATCGGCCGATTATAAGAGCCGTCACCGCATCATGAGGCTGAGCTGCGGATGCTCGAAACGCAACACGGCCGCCCACTGGCCCCTTCGACGCTGCTGCCATACCACTGTACCGCCCAGCAAGGTCGCGACGGCGTTTGCGCTCAGGTCGTAGTGCAGGTCGAAGTAGCGCCCCTCCTGCCGTGCGTCCCAGGGCCGGAAGTGAAAGCCGGCCGGGTCATTCTTTGTCGAGAAGACGATCGCGGTGGAGTACTCCTCGGGCGAGGCAACCAGCCGCTGCAAGGCGGGCAAGGAGAAGTTGTCAATCGCGACAACGGCCAAGGGCTCCGTGACATAGCCGAGCTCCGGCTTGCGCAGTCCATCCGTCACAGGCCAGGCGGACAGCACTGCGCCGCGCGGGTAGCGCTGCTCGACAACCGCGATGGCCTGCTGCTCCAGCGCAATCGCATCGCGGTAGGCGAGCGTATCCTCCGGCGCGACACGGTACGGCGCGGGCAGCAGCAGCGCGGCCAGAAACGCAGCCACGCCGAGCGATGGGAACCACAGCCAGTGCCGGAAGCGTGCGCGCACCGCGGCGACCGTCAGCAGCAAAACAAGCGGGTACATGGGCAGCAGGTAACGCGTGAGCAGCGCACCGCCCAGGAGGAGAACAGCACGGCATTGGCCGCGATGACGACGAAGATCTGCGCGCGCGTGGATGCCTGCAATCGCCGGCGATCCGCAAGCGGGGGAAGCGAAAGACTACCCAGCGCAAGCGCCACAGGCACGAACAGGTTGAGGTGCGCCGACAGGTGCAGCAGCCGGTGACCCAGCGCGAACAGGAACCGTTCCGGCGTGAGTGTGGCACCGGCGTTGTAGCGCAGATACTCCGGATTGCCGAAGACAAAGCCGGTGCGCCAGCGGTGATACCCGAACCAGACGGCAAGCGGGAGCACCGGCGCACAAAGCGGGCCGACGGTTTGCAAGAGGTCTCGAACAGGGACGCGTGGTTTTCGCAGAGAGACGGCCGCTCGCCATGCCGCCAGTGCCAGCGGCGTACCGATCGCGATCTCCTTTGAGAGCGCGGCCAGGGTGAAGCATGCGGCCGCGGCCCACAGGCGCTTCTGCGTCGCTTTGGGCGAGAGCGCGAAGGCAAGACCCCACAGCGTCCCCGCCGCGGCGAGCACGTCGGCATGTGCCAGCGTGCTTTGCGCGAACCACACTGGGTACGTTGCGGTGAGCAGAACAGTTGCCGCCGCCGCCGTTTGGCTCCGCAGGTGGTCTGCCGCGAGCCTGAACACTGCCGCTAATGCGATCGCCGTAGCGAAACACATGCCGACGCGCGTGGTAAGGGGAGAGAAGCCGAACAGCTTCCAGGCTGCTGCCAGATAGAGGGAAAGTCCGGGCGGGTGCGCATTCGTCAGCGTGGAAAAGGGGATGGGTGAGCCGGTGCGGAAGAGGTCGTACGCAGCTGGGATGTAGTAGCCCGCCTCATCCCAGTAGTAGGGCAGGCGAAGCAGCGTAGCATGCGCAAGCACTTCCAGCGCGAAAAGAAAAAGTACCGAAGCCGCAAACCGGAGGGCAGGCGGCGACGGCAGGCCTGCGCGCTCCTGTTTGCGATGCGGCAAGGGGGTTACTGTACCGGGCGGGGCCCGACGGGCTCGAGTGCGATCTGGCCGAAGGTTTGCTCGTACTGCGCAAGGTTTTGCCCAAGGATGTTGAAGAGCGCCTTGGCCTGCTGTGGGCTTAAGTAGATGCCCTGCTGGTTTTCGATGACCACGTCATCGGGCGAGGTGGGGTGGGCGAGGCCGAACAGCAGAAAGATGTCCCAGACGCTGACACGGACCTGGACGCTATTGGCGTAGGTTTCGCGGTAGTTGGCGCCCTGTGTGACGGCAAAGGTTGGCTGGTTGGATGAAGAACTCATAATGCCTTTAGACTACACCGGAGTGCTTTCCGGCGGCTTTCGAGAGTGCTTGAAAAAGGTTGGTGCGAAAGGGGGGACTTGAACCCCCATGGGTTACCCCGCCAGATCCTAAGTCTGGTGCGTCTGCCAATTTCGCCACTTTCGCATACTGCAATGTATCGCTTCGAGCCCATGGCGACTCTACCGACTACAAGCCTAGACGCAAACGTAGGTTGCAGGCAATGCCTGTTTCCCAACACAGCGGCTCGCGTCGCTGCGCAGACCTTTTACCAGACGTAGGTTGTGATGGAGTCGGCCGGCAGGAGAAGGTCGAGCGCCTCGCTCGCGAGTGTGCACTGCACCCGCTGCTCGCGCCCGCGATTGGTGACGACGAGCACGCGGCTGCCGTCCGGGTTTTCTGCGGAGACGTGATCGATCCCCGGCAGCTCGCCCATGGAGCCGGCGGACCCGAAAGACCCCAGGATGCGTGCCCCGCGGCGGATCGCCTTGGCATAGTGAGCGTAGGCGCGGTACTGGCCGCTGTAGGTAAGCGCGCGTGTTTTGGAGTGGATGGTGACCAGACCCCCGCAGTGGAATGGCCCGATGTCCGGCTTGCCCTGCTCGTCGAGCAGCAGGTTCCAGCAGGTGATGCAGCGCGCCCAGTTGCGCAGGATGCCGGTGAAGGTCGAGGACCACTTCGCCCAGTCCGTCGCATAGTCGGGCGCGAAGGCGTCCGGGCCACCCTCGGTCCAGTACGCATGCTTGTCCGGGAAGATGTCGTGGACGCGCGTCATCGCATCGGGTTTGCCGACATAGCCGTGCCACGCGACGCCGTCCACGTAGCCGTAGAGCTTGGCGTCGCTCAGTTGATCGACTACCCGGCCCCAGAGATTGTAGTTGTGATCGAGGATCCAAATTCTCGTGTCGAGCGAGGCTTTCGCCAGGGCCGGCCCCAGCGCGCGCACCACGAACTCCCGCTCGTACTGCTCGCCCCACTCGCACTGCGGCATGCGTCCGGACTGGTGGGTGTCGACCTCATTCTGCAC
>CAXTSA010000337.1:0-3642 GCA_964246755.1 uncultured Acidobacteriaceae bacterium | reverse complement strand
CACGGCACGTTTACCGATGTGGCCGAGAAGGCCGGTGTAATGCTGGGGGGCTGGTCGGCGGGCGCGACCTGGGGCGACTACGACGGCGACGGGCGTCTAGACCTGTTCGTGCCCGGCTACGTGCGCCAGAGCCCGGCGGACAACGCTGCGCAGGAGGCGCACGGCGTAGCAGTTGCGTTCTGCGAGTTCCGCGGTGTCAAAGTCATGTGCGGTCCGCGTGGCCTGCCCGGCGAGCCCGATCACCTGTTCCACAACAACGGCGACGGAACCTTTACCGATGTGAGTCTAAAGGCGGGCGTTTCGGACCAGAAAGGCCTTTATTACGGGCTGGCGTCGCTGTTCATCGACGTGAACAACGACGGCAAGCTCGACCTGCTGGTGGCCGACGATTCGACCCCGAACTACCTGTATCTGAACAAGGGCGACGGCACTTTTGACGATGCGAGTTTTGCCTCAGGCTACGCGCTCAACGACGCGGGCCGCGAAACGGCTTCGATGGGTATCGCGTCCGGCGACATCCGTCACTCCGGCAACGTCGACCTTTACAACACCACCTTTTCCGACGATTACAAGCCGCTGTACCGCAACGATGGCGACGCCAACTTTACCGACGTGAGTTATCAGATGGGCATCGCGGAGCCCACCATTCCGTTCCTGGGTTGGGGCACCAGCTTCCTGGACTACGACAACGACGGCTGGCTTGACCTGCTTGAGTCGAACGGCCACGTGTACCCGCAGGTGGATCACACAGAGTGGGGCACTAGCTTCCAGCAGCGACCCATCCTGTTCCACAATGACCACGGCAAGCTCGCGATGGTGCCGGCGGTTGAAGGGACGTCGCTGGCGAAGCTGGGAGTGGGTCGCGGCATGGCGATTGGCGATCTTTTCAACGATGGCAAGCTCGACGCCGTGATCAACAACATAGACGGGACCCCCTCATTTTTACGGGACGTCGTGAACAACGGCAACCACTGGATCGAGCTCAAGCTGGTGGGCGGCCCGCGCAGCCCGCGCGACGCCGTAGGCGCGACGGTTACGGTCACAGCGGAAGGCTTTCGTCAGCGGGGCGATGTGATCAGCGGCGGCAGCTATGCCTCCACATCCGACCCTCGGCTGCACTTCGGCCTGGGCGCGGCGACCGCGATTGAGCGCGTGGAAATTCGCTGGCCGAGCGGGCTTCGCGAACAGATCGCGGCTCCCGCGGTGGACACGATCACCACGGTGTCAGAAGGCCACGGAAAGCCGGTGGCCGCGGCGCCCAAAAAGCCCCCGTCCGCACCTTCGCAACCCTGAGCCGATGCTCCAGAAATCTCCGAGCCTGTAGTACAAGAGAACTATGCAAATGACGTCTTCCCGGGCGCTTCGGCTGAAGCGGGCTCTTGCGCTTGCGCTGATGGCAATTCCAGCCGTCCTGTTCTATGTAATTCTGTGGCGCGATGCGGTCCGCATACCCATCCTCGATGACTATGACATTATCCTCGGATTGCTGAACGGGCTCAGTCACTATCACTCGCTCTCGGCCAAATTGGCATTTCTACTTACAAGCGAACACAACGGTTACAAGCTTGTATTTGAGAACCTTGTCGTCTCCGGCCAGTTTTTGGTCTCCGGCCAGCTCCACTTACTTTCGCTCGTCATGTTCGGCAATGCGTTCGCGCTCTTTATCTTTCTCACTGTCCTTGGAATGTCCCGTGTCCAGACTGCTGACCCGGCGGACAAATGGGTGCTCCTGGTCCCCGTCGCGTGGCTTGTCTTTCAACTGCAGTACGCCTCGGCCCTCGATTTTGCTTCATCTTCTCTGCAGCACCTGGCTGTCATTTCCTTCTCGCTCCTTTCCATTTCTCTGCTGGACAAAGATTCAAAGAAAGCCTTCGCCCTTGCCTGCGCAGCTCTCCTGCTTGCCGTAGCCTCTTCGCCGAACGGGTTCTTTGCCGGGCCGGCAGGTTTGCTCTTACTGGCGCAGAAGAGGCGGTGGCGTCGCGTCGCGGCCTGGACGGCAAGCATGGTCGTGCTGCTGGTCGCTTACCTGTTCCACTATCATCACGATGCGGCGACCTCCGGCGCAGGAGCGGCTGCAGGCGCTCCGGGCGGGTCGCACGTGCACCTGAATGCCGGTTACGCGCTGTCGTTTCTAGGCGCTTCGGCGGCGCGGCTTCAGTCAGTAACACCGAGCCTCGTGCTTGGCTTGCTCTTGTGCGGCGTTTTCATCCTGGCTACTGTCAAGCAATATTATCGCCGCAACCCGGCAGTGTATTACTCGATGTTCTTTATCCTAATCAATGCCGTGGCAGTTTCCGGTCTGCGGTCCGACCAAGGTGTGGCGCAGAGCCTGGCCTCCCGGTATAGGTTGTACTCCAATCTTTTTCTCGCGTTCTCGTATATGTTTATGGTTGAAAGCCTGTTCAGGAAAGCTCAGCACACCGGGGTTGCCGCGCTGTCTCGCTTCTCCCGTATTCGCTTCGGCAGCGTCGCCGCCGTGTTTCTCGTGTCCGCAATCTTCTGTTTCTTGAGCGACTTAGCTGGAGCGCGCTTTCTCCACGCAAAGAAGCAGGCTCTGACTTATAACTACAGGACCGAGTGGCAGGGGCAGACACCGGAACAGGCCCGGGCCGGCCTCCAGATCGGCGCCAATCCGATCGTGCTGCGGCAATTGAAAAATGAGGTTTTTGAAATCAAAGTTCCTGTCCTGCAGGAAGCCGTGCGAACTGGCGTGTATCAGCCGCCGCAAACTCCTTGACTCCATTCTAAGAATGACGGCAATCAAGGCCCTCACTTTGTGCCGACGCTTAGTAACCGTTCGCGATGAGGTACGGCAGCGTTATTTCAAAGGCCTGGTCCCCGGCCGTATCCCGCTCCGCCAGGCGGGTCCAGCGGTCCTCCACTCGGCCGCTCACCTGTAACCCATTCCCAATCGCGAGCTTCATCAGCACATCCGCTTCCAGGTTCAGCGGGGAACCGGTCGCGAGGCTATGCAGGTTTGTCGCCTCATAGGTATGCGGAATTACCGCCACATGCAGCTCGCCGGCACCTGTCGGTTTGCCGGAACCCGTGTCATCGCCTCCCTCCCTCTCCGGGAACCAGCGCGCGACCGTCAAGCTAATGCCCTCGATCGTGATCGAGCCTTTCTCGACGACAAACCGGCCCACTGCCGGGGGAACCGCGATACGCAGAATCCAGTCGCTGCGGCCGCCCGAGCCGACTCGCTCCAGCCCCAGCAGGGTGCCGGTCGCGTCCACGTGCCCCTGCACGATGTGGCCGCCCAGCGGCGCACCGGCCGGCGTTGGCAGCTCCAGGTTCACCACGGCCCCTGGCTCGAGCGCGGCCAGCGAGGTCCGCTCCACAGTTTCCGCTGCCAGTTCCGCGTGGAAACGAGTCACGTCAGGTGCAAGCGCGGTCAGGCAAACGCCGCTCACAGCCACGCTGTCGCCGATTGCGAGCTTTGCCGCGAGAGCAGGCGCGAGCACGGTCAGCCGCAAAGTACCGTCACCCCGCGTCAGTGCTTCGATCGTCCCTCTAGCCTGGACTAGACCTGTAAACATGGATTGCGCCTCCGCTCTTCCCGTGAGAGCTCTGATCGTTAGAGCGCGCCGGCTGCTAAAGGTCGCGCCAGGGGTCGCGCAAATAGGCTTCCACCCTGAAGTC
>CAXTSA010000336.1:0-3653 GCA_964246755.1 uncultured Acidobacteriaceae bacterium | reverse complement strand
CTTGTTGAGGAGAGGGAAGCGAGGGGTCCCTTCGCGAGCGTGGACGGTTTGGCCGCTCGCGCCGGCCTGTCCCGCAGCGAGCTCGTGCAGCTTGCCCGCATCGGCGCCCTGAACGCGCTTGGCGATGTGGGCCACCGCCGCGATGCCCTGTGGCAGGTAGAACAGGCAGGCCGCCCTGCCGGGCCTCTGCTGGATGGAAACGCTTCCGCGGCCGGCGAAACCGAACCGTCGCCGCTACACAGGATGACGACCGATGAGCGCTTGGTCGCCGACTTCGGCGGAACGGGGATCACCACCGGCCCCCACCCGATGCACTACCAGCGCGCGCGACTGCGTCAGCGCAACATCCTCAGTGCCGGCGAGCTTCGGCGCACACGCGACGGCGTGTATGTGCGCACAGCCGGCTGCGTGATTGCCCGCCAACGTCCGGGCACCGCCAGCGGCTTCATCTTTCTTTCGCTGGAAGACGAAACGGGGATTAGCAATGTAGTAGTCCACCCGGAACTGTATGAACGGGAACGGCTCCTGGTAACCGGGGGCAAGTTCCTCGAGGTCGAAGGCCCTCTCCAGAATGAAGGCGGTGTTGTCCATGTACGTGCCGAGCATGTTCAGCTTCTTTCGGTCAGCGATGCCCCGATGCGTTCTCATGATTTTCATTAGAGCCGGGCGCCAGGGTTGTGTGCCGGCAGCAAGAGCGCGTGACAAGAAATGCTGGGCAGGGTGCCGGAGAAACTGGTCTCCCCCCTGCGCGCTCCTCGTATCCTGCATCTTTTCTAGGAGTGGGTTTAGGGGGAAGGGAAATGCCTTTGCGCGATGAAGCGAACACAGTTCGATTGCATGTGAACGGGGTGGAGTACACCCTGCAACTGGAGGCGCGAGTCTCGCTGCTTGACGCGCTGCGCGACAGGATCGGCCTGACGGGCAGCAAGAAAGGCTGCAACCAGGGTGCCTGCGGCGCCTGCACGGTTTTGGTCGACGGCGAGCGTATAAATGCCTGCCTGGCACTGGCGATCCAGTATGACGGCCGGGAGATTGTCACGATTGAAGGCCTGGCCGACTCCGGCGGGCTACACCCTCTGCAGACAGCGTTTATCGAGCACGATGGATACCAGTGCGGCTACTGCACTCCGGGCCAGATTTGTTCAGCCGTGGGCATGATGCGCGAATTCCAGAGTGGGCTGCCGAGCGCGGTGACGGCGGACATGGCCGACGCGCATATCAGCTTTTCCGACGCTGAAATCAAGGAGCGGATGAGCGGAAACCTGTGCCGCTGCGGAGCGTATGTCGGCATCACTGAGGCCATTCACCAGGCATATGAGGAGATCGGGAAATGAAGAATTTCTCTTACAGCCGAGCCGAAGACCAGCAATCCGCTGTGTCCCTGGTTTCGGGAGGCGGCATCGCGAAGTTTCTCGGCGGGGGAACCAATCTCGTCGACCTGATGCGCGAGAACATTGAGCAGCCGGACGCGCTGGTGGACATCACGCGTCTGCCGCTTGCCCAAGTGGAAGAGCTGCCCGAGGGAGGCCTGCGGCTAGGCGCGCTGGTGCGCAACAGCCACCTGGCCGGCAATCCGCTCGTGAAGGACCGGTATCCGGTGCTCTCGCAGGCGATCCTGATGGGCGCCTCAGCGCAGCTCAGAAATATGGCAACGACCGGTGGCAACCTGATGCAGCGTACGAGGTGCTACTACTTCTACGATAGCGCCGCGCACTGCAACAAGCGCGAGCCAGGCACGGGCTGCGATGCCATCGGGGGCTTCAACCGCATTCATGCAATTCTCGGCACCTCGCCCGAGTGCATTGCAACGCACCCATCGGATATGTGTGTCGCGCTGGCTGCGCTCGATGCGGTGGTGCAGGTTACGGGCAAGGACGGCGATCGTAGCATTCCTCTGATGGATTTTCACCGGCTGCCGGGGGACACGCCCCAGTTGGACACGAATTTGAAGCCCGGCGAGCTGATCACCTCCGTCGATCTTCCGGCGATGCCATTTGCGCGCAAATCGGTGTACCGCAAAGTTCGCGACCGCGCGAGTTACGCGTTTGCGATTGTCTCTGTCGCGGCTTCGCTGGAGCTTGAAAACGGCGCGATCAAGCAGGTACGGATTGCGCTTGGCGGTGTCGCGCATAAGCCCTGGCGAGCGTTTGGGGCGGAGCAGTTTCTTGTCGGCAAGCAGGCCGACGAGCAGACATTCGCGCAGGCTGCCGCGCTGGAACTGGAGCCGGCGATTCCATTCGAGCACAACGGCTTTAAGATCGAGCTGGCCAAACGAACCATCGTGAGCGTCCTCACAGAACTCACACAAAAGGGAGCAGGGGCATGAGCATTCTGACAAAGGTGATGGGGGCGGTAGCGCAGGTGATTCCCGACCGCGACCGCGACGAACTTTCGGAAGCACACCGCTACATTGGCAAGCCGATGCCCCGAATTGACGGCCGGGACAAGGTGAGCGGGACGGCGAAGTTCGCCGCCGAGTATCCGCTCGAACACCTGGCGCACGCTGCCCTGGTGTACAGCACGATCGCCAAGGGAACGATTCAGGCGATCGAGGTGAGTCGCGCGGAAAAGGCGCCGGGTGTGATCGCCGTCATCACGCATAAGAATGCGCCGAAGATGAAGGACCCGCCGCTGTTTAGTCCTTCCGGTGGGAGCGATGCGGCGGGCAGCAAGGCGAACGTGCTGAACATCGATGAGGTGTTCTGGAATGGGCAGCCGGTCGCGGTGGTTGTCGCCGAGACGCTCGAGCGCGCGGAGTATGCTGCCAGTCTCGTGCATGTCACCTACAAGCAGGAGTCGGCGAAAACGTCGTTTCAGGCGGAAAAAGGTGATTCGGTTGTTCCGAAGAACATCATGGGTGAGGATACAGAGGTCAAGCACGGCGATGCCGAAGCCGCGCTCCGCTCCGCGGCATTCTCGGTCGACCAGAGCTACAGCACGCCCCGCTACAACCATAACGCCATCGAACCGCATGCCACAACGGCCGTCTGGAACGGCGACAAGCTGACCGTCTATGACGCAACCCAGTTTCTGCGAGGATCTGCCGATTCGCTGGCCAAGATGTTTTCGCTCGACAAGGAAGACGTGCGCGTTCTGGCGCCGTTTGTGGGCGGCGGGTTCGGCGGCAAGGGCTCCATGTGGCCTCACGTCCAGCTATGCGTGCTGGCGGCGAAGGTTGTCGACCGCCCGGTCAGACTGGCGCTCTCGCGGGAAGGGGTTTATCGGATCATCGGGGGACGTACACCGTCCGAGCAGCGCGTGGCTTTAGGCGCGGGGCAGGACGGCAAGCTCACATCGCTGATCCAGACCGGCTTCACCGCCACATCGTTTACGAATGACTTCCCGGAGCAGTTTTCGTTTCCGGCGCGGCACTTGTACGCGACGGAAAACCTGTTCCTCACGCAAAAGGTGATGTACCTGAACACCACGGCAAACACCTTCATGCGGGCGCCGGGTGAATCCATTGGCACGTTCGCGCTCGAGTCCGCCATGGATGAGCTCTCGTATAAGCTCGAAATGGACCCGGTCGAGTTGCGTGTGCGCAACGATGCCGAGCGAGATCCAGCGAAGGGAACGCCGTTCTCAAGCCGACACTTCAAGGACCTCTACCGGCTCGGTGCGGAGAAGGTCGGTTGGGAGCGCAGGCCAGCGCC
>CAXTSA010000335.1:0-3684 GCA_964246755.1 uncultured Acidobacteriaceae bacterium | reverse complement strand
GAGCATAAGACCGATGAGCACCGGCCAGACAACC
This sequence comes from uncultured Acidobacteriaceae bacterium, assembly GCA_964246755.1. GTDB lineage: Bacteria > Acidobacteriota > Terriglobia > Terriglobales > Acidobacteriaceae > EB88. The sequence continues at coordinate 3,650 of CAXTSA010000335.1, read as the reverse complement.
GCGCTGCAAATGGAAGCGACCCCGCCAAGCACCCCGGCGAGATCGCCTGCGTGCTCGCCGGCAGCCGCCGGGTGCACTCCAGCAGGGGCGTCGACGATCAATGTGAAAACCAGCACGGGACTTCTCCGCTCACCAGCAGGTTAGGACGAACAAGCTATCAATCTATCGATTCAAGCGGCCGTCTACCCGTTCGGGAGCAGCTTCCCCGTTCGGCAAAAAGCCCTGGACCACCCAGAGCGCGACCCACAACAGACCGCCAAGGAGCAGCAGCGGAAAACCAAGCCGTATCAGCAGGTTGAATGGCAGTACGTACGCAGGATCGGGCGCATAGCCGAGTGCACTCGTGATTTCAGCAGGCGCAAACATCAGGAGCCCTAGGCCAAGCGCGATCGTAGCCAGCAGCCGTAACCGTCGGATGCCTCGTTGCCAATTCACCATGGCTGCCATGGTAGATTGCGACCGGGCTCGAGGCAAGATAACCGCCAAACACTTTGCTCAGGAGCAGTTTTCAGTGAAGGTGTACTGGCCAGGCAAAACGGCGCAGGGAAGGCCCCGGCGCCGCTCTCGTGATTCCCCTCGCCCTGCCGTCACGGGCCTACGCCCGCGACAGGTATACGCCTTCGGCCGTATCGACCCGAATCTTTTCCCCTTCGTTGATAAACGGAGGCACCTGCACCGTCAGCCCCGTCTCGAGCCTGGCCGGCTTGGTGACCGACGAGGCCGTCGCCGATTTCAGCCCCGGCTCAGTCTCGATCACGGTCAGCTCAACGGTCTGAGGCAGGTCGATGCCGACCGGTGTACCGTCGAAGATCGACACGGTGATCTGTAGATTTGCTGTCAGGTACTCGACCGCGTCGCCCAGCGTATCGCGCTTCAGGTTGAGCTGCTCGTAGTTGCTCGTATCCATGAAGTAGTAGTCGTCACCGTCGTTATAGAGGAACTCCATCGGGACTTCGTCGACAATCACGCGCTCAATCGGATCGGGCGAGCGGAATCGGTGCTCGAACATGGAGCCGGTGCGCAGGTTGCGCAGCTTGGCCTGGATAAACGCGCGCAGGTTTCCGGGCGTGCGGTGCTCGACGGCAAACACGGTGTGCAGCTCGTTGTTGAACTTGATAATCATGCCCGGACGCATCTGGGTGGCGGGGATCGCCATAAGGGAAACTCCTTGGAAGTCGAAGCGGAAGTGGCGCGTGAAGCGCGAAGCTGGGGACAGTACCGCACCTCATTTTAGCCCAGTGCTCAGTGCACGTGACATCGCTTGACTTTCGAGGGCAAGCAGGCCGTTCCATCACACCTAGCTCGCCCCAAAGACCTTCGCGAAAAAGTGACCGATGCGCCCGAACAAGCCTCTCCCGGGCGGCGGCTCCGGGCTTGACGCGGTTGCCGGGCTTGGCGCGGTTGCCGGGCTCGGCGCGGGTACGGAAGCAGCAGTGGGCGGCGGCGAACCCAGCGGCGCGTCGGACGAGAGCGTCGCTGAGACCTGCGCGTGCGCTTGCCCCGCGGGTACAACCGGCGCCCCTCCGAGCTTGGGCGGCGCTTCCAGCCCCTCGCTGACCGCGGTCGGGAACGCCGTGTCAGCCGGCGTGGACGAAGGGCCGCCTGTCTTCCCCGCGACAGCTTCAGGCATAGCCGGAGGGCAGCCGCATGGCTCGCGCTCGTTGTCCACCACCTCGCCCAGCGACCCGTGGACAAAAAGAACACGCTGGCCCGGACGAATCCGGTAAGCGCCGCCCTCCATCAGACTGCTGGCCGTCACATACGGCGCATCCTCCCCGGCATTGTCGACGCAGGTGTCGCCCTGCTGGTTCACACGCATTTTCAGGTGAGCGGCGCCAGGCCCGGAAACCAGCAGCCGCAGGTCGGGAGTGAGGATCACGTCAGAGTAGGCGCCCGGCGTGTAATTAGCCTCGAACGCACCGCGCTCGATCGAGAACATCAGCCCGGCCGCCTTGGCCTCCCCTGTCGGCTGCGCGTCCCTAGCGATATGGAAGATGGTGCTCGCGCAAAGCTCGAGTACGCCGCCGCGCAGCAGCTGCACCTCGGCCGTCCGGTTGCCTGCGATGATGGCGCCATTGTTGGCGATGGTCGCGCGGCCATTTGTCACGCGCATCGCCCCGCTCAGGCTTACGCCTTCCACCGCCACGGTTGCAACCGGCTGCGCAGGGGCAGAGGTGGCCTGCTGAGCCGCGGCCGCGCACCACCCCGCAGAGAGCAAGGCGGCGGGCAGCCCGGCCGACACGAAAAAGGTTCGAAGACGAATGCCCACTCTCTTAAGACGTTTCAAACGCCGAGACTGAGCAGTGCAGCATTCCGGGAAGTCACACGACGAGTGCGTTGCGTTTTGAGCATGGCGGTCAGAGCGCAAGAAAATTCCCAACCAGCTGCTTGCCTCCCTCGGTCAGCACGCTTTCCGGGTGGAACTGCACCCCTTCTACCGGGTGCTCGCGATGACGCAGGCCCATGATGACGCCGTCGGCCGTACGCGCCGACACTTCCAGTTCCTCCGGAAAACCCTCATCGGCAACGATCAGCGAGTGATAGCGGGTACAGCGCATGGGGCTTGCGAGCCCCGAGAAAATGGTGCGCCCGTCATGCTCCACCTCGCTGGTCTTGCCGTGCATCAACTGCGGCGCGCGCACCACGTTGCCGCCAAACGCCGCGCCGAGCGCCTGGTGACCCAGGCACACGCCCAGAATCGGCACGCGGCCCGTGAAGCGTCGGATCAGGGCAATCGAAATGCCCGCTTCCTGCGGCGTACAAGGGCCCGGCGAAAGCAGAATCCGCTCCGGCTCGAGTGCCTCGACTTCATCCACCGTCAGTTCGTCATTGCGGCGCACCACTATATCCGCCCCCAGCTCGCCCATGTACTGGACAAGGTTGTAGGTGAACGAATCGTAGTTATCGAGAACGAAAACCATGCTGGACCCAGTTTACTCGCCCGTCCACCACCGCGCGAAGCAGTCAATTCCTGCGCCGTGCGCAGTCAGTAACTGCGCTATTCGCAGTCAGTAACTGCGCCATGCGCAGTCAGTACACCCAGCTCTTTACATCCGCACCCTTCGGCGCGGTCGCCTTGATCCGTGCGGCCACCTGCGGCAGCACGCGCTCGGGCCAGTTGCGGTTGTTCTCGGCCATGGTGTACGCGTCGGGGCCGCCGGTGTAGCAGTGCGGGTCGCCGGCCCCGTACTGGAAGCTCGCGTCGGAACGGGGATTGCGTGTCGCATCCAGCGTGCGCTGCATCCTGTGTACGGCGTTGTTCAGAAAATATGTATCCCCCTCGCCGGCCTGCACGTGGAGCTTGCCTTCGAGTTTCGACCCCAGCGTCGGCCAGTCTCGCTCGAGCACCGCGGCGAGGTCCCAGTGGTCGCGCCAGTACTCGACCACCTGCTTATCGATCACGCCGGTCCGGTCGTTCCAAACCGGCGCGGGATAGCCGTCCGCGCCAGCCGGCGAGTACACCGCCTGCCAGATATTCCACTGCTCGCCGGAGCGCCCGTGCGTGCCCAGCACGTACTCGAACTGCACCTCGTCGCCCGTTGTCGAGAGGATCGACCCATCCGCCTTGCGGTCCGCCGCAATCGGCACCGAGCCGAAATCGGCATGACGCACAAAAGCATTCGTGTCCTCGTAGAGGTTCACATTTTGAT
>CAXTSA010000334.1:0-3684 GCA_964246755.1 uncultured Acidobacteriaceae bacterium | reverse complement strand
GACTGGTATTGCTCAGTCCTTGTTAGGTATGACTTCAAAGCTATGACGACGATCCCCTGCAAACCGCCTGAAGTCCTCGCGGCGCAACTGGACGTCCTGGCGCGAGAGGAGCATGGCTCGAAATCAGCCGTGTTGCGCGAGGCGCTTGAGGCTCACTTGAAGAGGAAGCGGGGCTCGAGAGCGATACATGCCTTCAACCTGGCAAAGCATCTGCGCGGTTCGATCGAAGGCGGCCCCTCTGACCTGGCCACCAACCCCGAACTTCCCGCGGTTTTGGCCAGTACTCCGCGGGTCATCGTGGATACGGGGCCGCTTGTTGCGTTCTTGCGCAAAGCGGAAATCTCCATAGCTCGGCAGATGATCCCGCTCATCACGCAGTGAACGTCGCGGGTCGGGCCGGCGTGGCGGCGCCCGGCTTCTGCCGCTTCACGGCGCGCTCCGCCAACGCCAGCCGCAACACCGTCTTCGCTACCAGGTCCGCATCGTGCCGCAGCACGTCGCCCTCCGCCGCGAACGCCCCCGCGATGCAGCGGATGCCCATCGCCTCGATCCGCTCGATATCGGCCGTGATGGCCTCCGCGCCCTCGGCGGCATACCGCTCGCGAATGGATGCGGAGACCGGCGCGGTATTGACCAGCGCGTAGTCGATGAAGGGCTCGCGCGTGTGCTCGTACATGCGCTCGATGTGCTCGGAAGCGGTGAGGTGCAGGCTTTCGTTGCCCTGGGTCATGAGGTTGCAGATGTACACGCGCGTGCCCTGCGCGGCGGCGAGCGCCTCGGGGATGCCGGCGACGAGCAGGTTGGTGATGACGCTGGTGAACAGCGAGCCCGGCCCGAGGGTGATCAGGTCCGCGGCGGCCAGCGCTTCGAGCGTCTCCGGCAGCGGGGCCGCATCGGCCGGCTCGAGCATCAGCTCTACGATGCGCGCGTGACTGCCGGTGATACGGGTCTCGCCACGGATGATCTCGCCCGTATCCATGCGCGCGGCGAGCGTTACGTTGGCGTTGGTGGCCGGGTAAATGCGTCCGCGGGTGGCCAGCACCTCGGCCGCGAGCTTGATGGCCTGCGCGAAGTCGCCGGTGATCTCCTGCAGCGCCGCTACGAACAGGTTGCCGAACGCGTGGCCTTCCAGCTCGCCGCCGGAGCGGAAGCGGTGCCGGAACAGCCGCGAGAGCAGCTGCTCGTCCTCGCTGAGGGCGACCATGCAGTTGCGCAGGTCGCCGGGGGGCAGCATGTTGAAGTCTTTGCGCAGGCGGCCCGAGGAGCCGCCGTCGTCGGTGACCGTGACCACCGCCGTGAGATCACCGATCAGGCACTCCGGCGCCCGGCAACCGGCCGCCGGCAGCCCGGCCGAGGCGGTGAAGTGCTTGAAGCCGCGCAGAAGAGTGGACAGGCCCGTGCCGCCGCCCATGGCCGCGACGCGGAGAGGCGTGTTGTCCGGGAGGGATCTTTCGGGGACGGAGCGGGTACCTTGCGCCATGGGCGGCTTTTCGTCGTTGGCCAACGAGACCGGAGACAGGCTTGGGCTTGCGGCCTCGGACCGCTCGGGACCGGTGCGCCGGGGGCTAGATCGCTTCGGGATACAGCAGCTCGGTAAAGCGGGGATCGTCGGCCATGGGACGGAAGTCGTTGTCGCTGCGCGCCTGGATGCGGTTGTAGGGGCGCAGGTCGATGGCGCGCTCCAGGTGATGCAGGCAGCCCTCGGCCTGGCCCGTGATGCTGTGCAGGGTGGCGAGGCCGTAGTGGGCGTAGTCGGCTCCGTCATGGCTCGCGACGATGGTTTCCAGGTGGTCGCGCGCTTCTTCGTAATCGCCGTTGTTGATGCAGGCGATCGCGTAGTCGTACTGCTCGGAAGGGGTTTGGAACTCGAGCTCCGCCCGCGACTGCCGCAGCTGCCGCTCGCACGCCTGGCGGTACACGCGCGCGCGTTCGCGGATCTCCGGGGGAACGCTGTCCTCGAGGGACTGAAAGCCTTCCATAGCCTCAACGAAGCGGCCGGTCTGCATGTCCTGCAGCGCGGCGCCATAGACCTGGAGCGCCTCCTTCTGAGCGTTGTTGGTGAAGGGGCGGACTTTCGCGGCCAGGGTTTTGGGTGAAGCAGGGGACTTGGACATGCGGGCGGCCTTGTTTCTCCATGCGGTTGGGCAATGAGCGCCATGAGCAGCGCGGCGGGCTGCGGCGGCGATCATTTTCGCCCGGTTGCCTCGTTTTATACGCAGTTGCGCGCCACGGAGTCAAATGGCCGCGGGCGGGGGCTTACCTGTCCGGAGCGTGCGCCACGCCGTAAACCGCCGGATTGAGGCTGGGGTCGTTGTACATCTTGAGCTGGCGGTACACCTTGAAGCTGCTCTCAGACGAGAGTACGCGCCCCCAGAGCCGTCCGAGGGCGAGCTCGAGGTCCGAGCGCTGCTCGAGCAGAATGGCGAGTCGCTCGCGGTTGCGCTCGGCGTGGCCGGGGGGGGCGCCTATGCGCGCGAGCTCCTGGCGGGTGTGGAAGAGCTTGAGCGCGAGGATGGAAAGCCGGTCGATCATGAGCCCGGGGCTCTCCGAGTGCAGCTCGGCCCCGGCGCGCGGCAGGCCGTGGGGCGCCAGAAGCGCCAGCAGCAGCGCATCGCAGGCTTCGGCAAGGTCGTTGCGGCGCTGGTTCACGCGGTCAATCGCGCGCTTGGTACGGGCCAGCTCCGCGTCGTGGATGCCGGGCGAGCGCGCCGCGTCCTCAATGTGCCAAAGCTCGTAGTTGGCCCGGTGCTGCGCCAGTATCGCCGATTGGAGGCCGCTGCCCTCCGGCGCCTGCGCTCGGTCGTCCTCATGCCACAGCTGCGTGGCAAGGTCCTGGAGCGTCGCGATGGCGGGCAGGGTCGGCGGGAGCATGGGAGGCGTGTCGGCAGGTTGCTGAAGAGGTGTAGGCCGGAAGAAGGCGCAGAGCTTAGAATAAGGCGGGTTCGCGCCCTGCGGCAACGCCTTTGACCTGGGCCCGCTGTGGGCGTGGCTGCACAAACGCGTTGCAAGCCTTTTTGAAGCCAAGGAGACGCCGTGCCCGATTTTTCACCATCGCTTACGCCCCATCGCCGCTATAACCCGTTGCGCAACCAGTGGGTGCTTGTTTCACCCCAGCGTACGCAGCGGCCGTGGCAGGGCGAGGTGGGCTCGGCCGGCGCCTTCAGCGAGCTTCACTATGACCCGGCCTGCTATCTATGCCCCGGCAACCCGCGCGCGGGCGGCGAGCACACTCCCCGGTACGAGCATGTCTACGTGTTCGACAACGACTACCCGGCCATCCTGCCGACAGCCCCCGCGTCGATGCCCACGCCCTCGCCCCTTTTGCGCGGCGAACCCGAGCACGGTCGCTGCCGCGTTCTCTGCTTCCACCCCGACCACTCGCTCACGCTCGCGCGGATGGAGCCTGCCGATGTGCGGCTTGTGGTGGACGCGTGGGTGGAGCAGGAGAGGGATCTGAGCGCCGATCCGAGCATCGCCTACGTGCAGATCTTTGAGAACCGCGGCGCGATGATGGGCGCGAGCAACCCGCATCCCCACTGCCAGATCTGGGCCACGGGGCACGTGCCCGACGAGCCGGCGGACGAAGCCGCCGCGCAGGCGAAATACTTCGCCGAGCACGGGACCTGCTTGCTGGCGGACTACGTCGCGCTGGAAGCGAAGGAGGGGACGCGAACGGTCTGTGGC
>CAXTSA010000333.1:3056-3686 GCA_964246755.1 uncultured Acidobacteriaceae bacterium | reverse complement strand
CCCCTACGCGGGAGGCGGCCACTTCGTGACGGGTGTTTGTTGAGTAGGGATGCGGCGGTTGTGGCCCTCCCGCTGGTCCGGATTGGTAATTGCCGAACGGTTCGAGACGTGCTTTTCGAGTACATGTCACGTTAGGGCTATGCCCCAGAAGTGACCGTAAGCCGCGTAGGCGGTTTTGGCGTTAAGTTGACCGGGAGTTTGGGATGGATTTGAAGATTTTGGTGTTGGCCGGAGATGGGATTGGGCCGGAGGTGACGGAGCAGGCGATGCGGGTGCTGCGGACCGTCGCGGCGCATGGAGACCATCGGTTTGTGTTTCAAGAGGCTGCGATTGGAGGTGCGGCGATTGATGCGCAGGGCACACCCCTGCCGGACTCGACACGCGAGGCTGCGCTCGCGAGCGACGCGGTGTTCCTGGGCGCGGTCGGCCACAACAAATTCAATGCCCTCCCCCCCGGCGAACGCCCTGAAGCCGGGCTGTTGGCGATTCGAGCGGCACTGGGTGGCTTTGCCAACCTGCGCCCGGCGTTTGCGCACCCGGCGCTGGCGCACAACTCTCCGCTTCGGCCTGAGGTGATCGAAGGCGCGGCCATCCGGGCGGCGGCGATCCTTCAGCATTTCATCGCGGAAG
>CAXTSA010000333.1:0-3046 GCA_964246755.1 uncultured Acidobacteriaceae bacterium | reverse complement strand
GCTGGGGGGGTTGTACTTCGGCCAGCCGCGCGAGTGGGACCGAAACACAAAGGGGGCTTGGAACACGATGCGCTACACGCACGGGGAGATCGAGCGGGTGGCGCGGGTGGCGTTCGAGCTCGCTGCGGGGCGACGCGGGAAGCTGTGCTCGGTGGACAAGGCGAATGTGCTGGAGGTTTCGCAGCTGTGGCGGGCTACGGTGAACGAGCTCGCCCGCGAGTACCCTGACGTGACGGTCGAGCACGAGTACGTGGACGCCTGCGCGATGCACCTGATGAACAACCCGCGGCGGTTTGATGTAGTGCTGACGGAGAACCTGTTTGGGGACATTCTGTCGGACGAGGCGGGGGTGATCGCGGGTTCGCTGGGTGTGCTGCCTTCGGCGACGATCGGCGGCAAGGTGAATCTGTATGAGCCGGTGCATGGGTCGGCGCCTGACATTGCGGGCCAGGGGATTGCGAATCCGATCGGCGCGATTCTGACAGCGGCAATGCTGCTGCGACACTCGGCGGGGCTCGCGCGAGAGGCGGAGGCCGTGGAGCAAGCCGTGCGTTCAGTGCTGGACGGAGGCGCGCGCACGAAGGATCTGGCGCGCGGCGGCGAGGAAACGGTGTCGACACCGGAAATGGGGACCCTGGTCAACGATGCGCTGGTCTCCCAGCTGCGCGGGCAATTAGAGGCGGTGCGCATCGCCGGGGCGAGCCTGTGAGCGTGCTCTCCGGGCTGCTGCTGGCGCTGGCGGTGCCGGTCACGGGGCAAAACGCACCGGACGCGCGCTGGCTGCTCGCGTACCAGGGCGAGTTGTTGCCGAACGGACAGTATGCGGTCAATCAGCTGATCTGGGACAAACGCTTTCTGCCGTTCGTCGCGCGTTCTCTGCCGCAGCGGCAGCACTTCTGGAGCAGCGAATCGACAGCGAAGGTTGCGCGGGAGTTCCTGGGAGTGCCCGGCAAAGCTGAACTTGTGGATGGCCGGTACTGGAGCGCTACCGGCTGTGTACCGCACGACTGCGGCGACACGGGGCTGCTCTGGTTCGATACAGGAGCAGCCAAGCCGCTGGTCATCTTCGCGGCTCTCGTTCTCGATCCGAAGCAGACGAATCGCGATCGCCGGCTTTTGTTTTCAGGTGAGGCTTTGCAATTGGAGAATTTGCCGCCGGAGTTTCGGGCCAGAGCTACGCAGTTTGCATCAACAACGACAGCATTGGGTCACACGATTGTCGCTCCGCTCTCGACTGTGATTCTGGTCGGGCCGAATGGAACGAAGCATGAGTATGAGCCTGCTCAGTTCATGGCGGCGCATTGAGACTGAATCAAACCCCGACAAGCGGGAGGACCACGAAGTTTGGCGGCCTGATTCTACGAGTACACGTCACGGTAGGGCTATGCCCCAGAAGTGACCGCCAACCGCGCAGGCGGTTTTAGTTCTTGATTCGCAGGAGTGAGTTGATGAGCAATCCGAAAACGCTTTTCGAAAAAGTATGGGAGCAGCACATTGTCGCGGAGCCAACGGGCGAGCCGACGATTCTGTACATCGACCTGCACCTGGTGCATGAGGTGACCTCGCCGCAAGCCTTTGACGGCCTCCGCATGGCTGGTCGCGTTGTGCATCGCCCGGATCGAACGCTGGCTACGGTGGACCACAACGTGCCTACCGATAAGGAACGTATCAACATCAAGGACCCGATCGCGGCCGCGCAGATCGAGGCATTGCGCCGGAACTGCGCCGAGTTCGGGGTGGAGTTGTTCGACGTGAACTCCGTCGATCAGGGCATCGTGCACATGATTGGGCCGGAACTCGGCGCGACCAAGCCGGGCATGACGATTGTCTGCGGCGACTCGCACACCTCGACGCACGGGGCATTCGGCGCGCTCGCGTTCGGCATCGGCACCAGCGAAGTGGAGCATGTGCTAGCCACGCAGACCTTGACGCAGGCACGGCCGAAAACGTTTCGCATCGCGGTCGAAGGCGAGCTGCCCCACGGCGTGACGGCAAAAGACGTGGTGCTGGGCATCATCGGCCGCATCGGCACCGATGGCGCTACCGGTTATGCGATCGAGTTCGCGGGCTCGGCAATCCGCGGGCTCTCGATGGAAGGCCGCATGACCGTGTGCAACATGAGCATCGAAGCCGGCGCGCGCGCCGGGATGATTGCGCCGGATGAAACGACGTTTGCGTACCTGGAGGGGCGGCGCTTTTCGCCGAAAGGCGCCGAGTGGGAGCGGGCCAAGGCGGAGTGGCGCAAGCTGCCGACGGATGCGGGCGCGCGGTTCGATCGCGAGCTGGTGATCGAGGCGCACGAGCTGGCTCCGTGTGTAACGTGGGGCACAAGCCCGGGCATGGTCGTATCTGTAACCGACACGGTGCCGGATCCATCGCTGGGCGCGACTGAAGCCGATCGCAACGGGCTCATGCGCGCGCTTGAGTACATGGACCTGCGCGCAGGCACGCCGATCGAGGAGATCGCGATTGATCGCGTGTTCATTGGCTCCTGCACCAACGCGCGCATTGAAGATTTACGTGCGGCGGCAAAGGTGGTCTCGGGTTACCGCGTGCATGCGAACGTAAGCGCGATGGTGGTGCCGGGCTCGCAGCAGGTCAAGGCGCAGGCGGAGCGGGAAGGCCTGGACTTTGTTTTCAAGCAGGCGGGCTTCGACTGGCGGGAGCCGGGCTGCTCCATGTGCCTGGGCATGAACCCGGATATTTTGGCGCCGGGCGAGCGGTGTGCTTCGACGTCGAACCGGAACTTTGAGGGGCGGCAGGGCAAGGGCGGACGGACACACCTGGTTTCGCCCGCGATGGCAGCGTCGGCGGCGGTGATGGGGCGGTTCACGGATATTCGGACGTGGCAGTACAAGGAAGCCGAGGTGCTTGCGTAATGGAGCCATTTACAACGATTACCTCCGTGGTGACGCCGCTTGAGTTGTCGAACGTCGACACCGACCAGATGATCCCCAAGCAGTTCCTCAAGCGCATTGAGCGGACCGGGTATGAAGACTTTCTGTTTTACGATTGGCGGCAGAATCCCGGCTTTGTGTTGAACAAC